>NZ_JBEAIG010000046.1:0-135465 GCF_040064575.1 Klebsiella sp. CN_Kp106
GCATCAAACAAGTGAAGAGCCCATCCTGACGGATGGGCTTTTTGCGTTTTTGTCGCCTGAAACTATCAGCAGATGCCTTCAGAAGGCGCGATCATGGCTATATCTCTGCAATAACTATCGGTCCTCGTTAAACCCCGTTAACCACTGCATAATAAAAGCGGCTATTTGCGGGACATCATTTAAATCTAACAATGGAAGCGACGTCTCGACCGGCGTATCGCTGGCTATGGCAATCACATCATCGTCATAAGCTAATTCTTCAATACTATGTCCGCTGTTTTGCCGAAAAAGCAGGATTTTGGGCACAGCTTCATGCTTAAAACCCTCAACCAGGACTAAATCTAACGTTGATGCATCCATTCGGCTAACCAACCATTCCAGATCCAGCGGAGGCTCTTCGGGTGTTTCCGTCATTAATGCCCAACGCTGGGAGCTGGCGACAATCGTCTGAGCCGCTCCGGCTTTACGCAGTTCATAGCTGTCTTTACCGGGCTTATCCACGTCCATATCGTGATGAGTATGTTTAATTAGCCCTGGCCGTAAGCCTTCCGCGCGCAGTGCCGGAATCAGCGACTTCAGTAGGGTGGTTTTACCTGTACCGCTCCAGGCTGCGATGGCTAAAAGCGGGATCATGATGGCACCTGCATACGTTGCAAATCGTCGAGAGTATTGACGTTAATAAATGCTGATTTTACATCGCTAAAATCGACGCTATGACCGCCAATTTTGCGCAGAAATACCATTACCCGTCTTTCTCCTGCCGCCAGATACGTTTCCAGTTCGCCGATCGCCTCGCGATTCACCAGAGCAATGGCCGGATGGTCACGTTCACCATCGTGTACCCAAACGGCTGGAGAGGATTTTCTCTGCTGTGTTAAGCGCGTCGCCAGAAATGATGGGATAAATGGCGTATCACAGGGACAAAACAGAAACCACTCGCCCTCAACCTGATGCATTACGGAAAGCATGCCGGCCAACGGCCCGGGAAAGTCGTTCAGAGAGTCGGTAATAATCGGGTAGCCGCTGCTTCGCCAGCAATCAAGATTGCGGTTAGCGCTAATTACCAGCTTTGTAACCTGCGGCTGCAGCGCATCGGCGACATGACGCCACAGGGCTTTACCTTTCAGCAGCTGTAATCCTTTATCTATTCCTCCCATGCGCGAGCCTCTTCCTCCCGCCAGCACGACGCCGGTTATGACCTTGCCCTGCATATTAATATCGCCTCTTTCATTGTGGGATTGTCCCTGCTAACGTATTCCTATCAAGAGTAAGGAGCATTGCTATGAAATGTAAACGTCTGAATGAAGTCATTGAACTCCTCCAGCCAGCCTGGCAGAAAGAACCCGAGCTGAATTTAATGCAATTTTTGCAAAAACTGGCGAAAGAGGCCGGATACACCGGTGAGTTGAACGATCTCTCCGACGATATTCTGATTTATCATCTGAAGATGCGCGACTCGGCAAAAGAAGCCGTTATTCCCGGAATTCAGAAAGATTATGAAGAAGATTTTAAAACCGCGCTGCTACGCGCTCGCGGCGTGATTAAAGAGTAAAAGGTTGTAAGCGCTGCCGCGGAATCGGCAATGAGATGATATCCTGTATCATTCGTACGATTATCGGATGTCAGGATGCACGATAAGGCTTTCACTTTTCAGACGCTTCACCCGGATACCATCATTGATGGCTTATTTGATCTGGGAATGCGGGTGGACTCCGGTCTCACTCCGCTTAATAGCTATGAGAACCGGGTTTACCAGTTTCAGGACGAAGATCGTCGCCGCTATGTGGTGAAGTTCTATCGTCCTGAGCGCTGGTCCGCCCAGCAGATCCTCGAAGAACATCAGTTTTCCCTCCAGCTCGTGCAGGACGAAGTCCCTGTAGCGGCGCCGTTGTCGTTTAACAACAGTACCCTTCATCAGCATCAGGGATTCTTTTTCGCCGTATTCCCAAGCCTGGGTGGACGTCAGTTTGAGGCGGATAACCTCGATCAGATGGAATGGGTTGGGCGCTACCTTGGCCGTCTGCATCAAACTGGACGCAAACAGCGTTTTGTCGCGCGTCCGGAGATAGGGACGAATGAGTATCTTCTTGAGCCACGCCAGGTCTTTGAGCTTTCCCCGCTGATACCTGCAGGTCTGAAAGAGGCTTTTCTCAGCGCTACCGATAAGCTGATTGATGCGGTAATGGCGCAATGGCACGGACGCGCCAATATTTTACGGTTACACGGTGATTGCCATGCGGGAAACATCCTCTGGCGCGATGGGCCACTGTTTGTTGATTTAGATGATTCACGTAATGGACCTGCTATCCAGGATCTGTGGATGTTGTTGAACGGCGATAAAGCCGAACAACGGATGCAGCTTGAGATGATCATTGAAGCGTATGAAGAGTTCAGCGCTTTCAATACCGATGAAATTGCCCTCATCGAACCTTTACGTGCAATGCGGTTAGTTTATTATCTGGCGTGGTTATTAAGGCGCTGGGAAGATCCCGCTTTTCCTAAAAACTTCCCGTGGTTAACCGGGGAAGATTACTGGCGCGGGCAGACAACAACTTTTCTTGAGCAGGTAAAGGTTCTGCAGGAACCGCCTCTTCAGTTAACGCCAATGTATTAATGTGATATATCCAGGAGAGAATTAATCATGAAAAAAATTTGGCTGGCGCTGGCTGGTATGATTCTGGCTTTCAGTGCATCCGCTGCCCAGATCACCGACGGTAAGCAGTATATTACCCTCGATAAGCCCGTTGCCAGTGAGCCGCAGGTGCTCGAGTTTTTCTCGTTCTACTGCCCGCATTGCTATCAGTTTGAAGAAGTTCTTCATGTATCAGATAACGTGAAGAAAAAGCTGCCTGAAGGCGTCAAAATGACGAAATACCACGTTGAGTTCCTGGGACCGTTAGGAAAGGATCTGACTCAGGCGTGGGCCGTTGCGATGGCGCTGGGCGTGGAAGATAAAATCACCGTGCCGATGTTTGAAGCGGTACAGAAAAATCAGACCGTCCAGACCGTGGCCGATATCCGTAAGGTCTTCGTTGACGCCGGCGTTAAAGGTGAAGATTACGATGCAGCCTGGAACAGCTTCGTGGTGAAATCCCTGGTGGCTCAGCAAGAGAAAGCCGCCGCTGATTTCCAGCTGCAGGGCGTGCCGGCTATGTACGTTAACGGTAAATACCAGCTTAACCCGCAGGGTATGGATACCAGCAACATGGACGCATTTGTTGCCCAGTATGCCGATACCGTTAAGCAGCTCGTTGAGAAGAAATAAAAAATAAACGCCGGTTACTGACCGGCGTTTTTCTTTTCTGCGCCCACAATTATTTCTCCGCCTGCTGCATTATTTCCGTTAGCTGCCGATCTTTCTCTTCCCAAAGCCTGTTTAGCCAGCGCTGAAAGCGTCGCTTAAAGTTTTTGTCATTTACATAATCGCCGTGCAGCTCTTCCGTCACAGGTTCAAGACTGACTCTCACCACAATCCGCGTCAATCGGCCGCTCAGCATGTCATAAAACGGCTTTTGGTTGTTTTCCGGATAGCATAACGTGACGTTCAAAAGCTTATCAAACTGCGAGCCGAGCACGCTTAATGCCATGGCAATACCCGCAGCCTTTGGCGATAACAGATTCTGGTAAGGCGAACGGGTCTGCTGTTGCTTTTCTTCCGTGAAACGAGAGCCTTCGACAAAGTTAACAATCGTTGTTGGATGCGCGCGGAATTTCTCGCAGGAGCGGCGAGTGGTTTCAACATCTTTGCCCCGGCGTTCTGGATGACGGAGTAAATAACCTCGGGAATAGCGGCGCATAAAAGGCATATCCAGCGCCCAGCAGGCCAGCCCAATAAACGGCACCCAGGCGAGCTGTTGCTTGAGGAAATATTTATTCATCGGGATATGTTTGCGAAACAGCACGCAAAGCACCACGATATCTGCCCAGCTATGGTGGTTGCTGATGAGCAGATACCAGTTTTTCTTATTCAGGCCATCCAGGCCCTGTACATCCCATTTAAGCCAGGGATTCAGACGCAGCAGCAGGGCCAGCCCTTCACACCAGCAGTACATCATGAAATTGCAAAAAACGGATATCGAGCGCCAGACCGCAGGAATAGGCACAAGAAGTTTAATCAGCCCGGCGACGATGATTGGCACCGAGCAGATTATGGTGACTATGATAGTCAGGGCGATACTCAGCGGGAGCGTTATCGCGGCGAGTAATCTCGACATAGTTAATTTATTCAGAAAGTTAGGCTGACAAAGAACGCGTTTAAACGGCGCAAGAGGCTGATTTTACCAGAAAATAGCGTAAATAACGGGTCTTACCAGAACAGAAAAATTTTCGGATCTTATATCCACATGGAACATTGAGTCGTCATGGTGTTATTAAAGCAAATTATGCGTGTATAACTTAATGATAAATATGAAATAATTTGTTTATGGATGATTTAATTAACGATTGTTTGGCTGTCGTTATAAAAATATTCACAAAGTTATCCACAGGATAGCCCATAACGCGATCGAAAGGATCGCAGAATCTTTTCGACGAAATGCGGGAAAAATTCAGGATTTAATGCCCGTCTGTGGCATCCTTTACCGATAATCTGATAAACAGGCACGGAAATTATGGTTCAGATCCCAGAAAACCCTCTCATCCTCGTTGACGGCTCCTCTTACCTTTATCGGGCATATCACGCGTTCCCCCCGCTGACGAATAGCGCTGGTGAACCGACAGGCGCAATGTATGGCGTGCTGAATATGCTGCGAAGCCTGATCCTGCAGTATCAACCGACCCACGCTGTCGTCGTGTTTGATGCCAAGGGGAAGACTTTCCGTGATGAACTGTTTGAGCACTATAAATCTCATCGCCCGCCGATGCCGGACGATCTGCGTGCGCAGATCGAGCCGCTGCATGCCATGGTAAAAGCGATGGGCCTGCCGCTAATGGCTGTTCCTGGCGTAGAAGCCGATGATGTCATCGGTACCCTGGCGCGTGAAGCTGAAAAGGTCGGGCGTCCGGTACTGATTAGCACCGGCGATAAAGATATGGCCCAGCTGGTTACGCCGGGTATTACGCTGATTAACACCATGACCAACACTATCCTTGGCCCCGATGAAGTGGTGACGAAATACGGCGTACCACCGGAGCTGATCATCGATTTTCTGGCCCTGATGGGAGATTCATCGGACAATATTCCAGGCGTACCTGGCGTGGGAGAAAAGACAGCGCAGGCGTTACTGCAGGGGCTGGGTGGCCTTGATACGTTATACGCTGAGCCTGAAAAAATCGCTGGGCTGACCTTCCGCGGCGCAAAAACGATGGCCGCAAAGCTGGAACAGAATAAAGAGGTGGCGTACCTCTCTTATCAGCTGGCGACGATCAAAACGGACGTTGAGCTGGAGCTGGGCTGTGAAGATTTGCTGGTTGCGCAACCCGTCGCTGATGAACTGCTCACGCTGTTTAAAAAATATGAATTCAAACGCTGGATCACCGATGTAGAGTCCGGCAAGTGGATGCAGGCAAAAGGCGCTAAGCCTGCGGCAAAGGCGGTTGTAGCGGTGGCTGACGTGGCCGATGCGGAGGAGGAAACCGCGACGGCGCTCTCTTCTGAAAATTATGTCACGATCCTTGATGAAGAAACGTTGTTGACCTGGGTTGAGAGCCTGAAGAAAGCGCCGCTTTTTGCCTTTGATACCGAAACTGACAGCCTCGATAACGTATCCGCCAATATGGTCGGCTTATCCTTCGCCATTGAGCCTGGCGTTGCGGCCTATGTACCGGTTGCCCATGATTATCTGGATGCACCGGATCAGATCCCGCGCGACCGTGTCCTTGAGCTGCTGAAACCGCTACTGGAAGATGACAAGGTTCTGAAGGTTGGGCAAAACCTCAAATATGACCGCGGTATCCTGGCTAACTACGGCATTGAACTGCGCGGTATTGCCTTTGATACCATGCTGGAATCCTACATTCTTGACAGCGTGGCGGGCCGCCATGATATGGATAGCCTCTCCGATCGCTGGCTGAAGCACAAAACCATTACCTTTGAAGAGATTGCGGGTAAAGGTAAAAACCAGCTCACCTTCAATCAGATCGCGCTGGAAGAAGCGGGCCGCTACGCGGCGGAAGATGCCGATGTCACGCTGCAGCTGCACCTCAAAATGTGGCCTGAACTTCAGCAAAATGAAGGCCCGCTGAAGGTCTTTAAAAATATTGAAATGCCGCTGGTGCCGGTGCTATCCCGCGTAGAGCGTAACGGGGTGAAGATTGATCCGGCCGTGCTGCATGCGCATTCTCAGGAGATAGCCAAGCGCCTGATTGAACTGGAGAAGAAGGCGTATGATATCGCGGGTGAGGAGTTTAACCTCTCTTCGCCGAAGCAGCTGCAAACCATCCTGTTTGAAAAACAAGGTATTAAGCCGCTGAAGAAAACCCCGGGCGGCGCGCCGTCTACCTCGGAAGAGGTGCTGGAAGAGCTGGCGCTGGACTATCCGCTGCCGAAAGTCATCCTCGAGTATCGTGGTCTGGCAAAACTCAAATCCACCTATACCGATAAGCTGCCGCTGATGATCAGCCCGAAAACGGGCCGGGTTCACACCTCTTATCACCAGGCGGTTACGGCAACGGGACGTTTGTCGTCTACAGACCCGAACCTGCAGAACATTCCGGTGCGCAACGAAGAAGGGCGGCGTATCCGTCAGGCGTTTATTGCTCCGGAAGATTATCTCATTGTCTCTGCTGACTACTCGCAAATTGAACTGCGCATCATGGCGCATCTTTCCCGCGACAAGGGCCTGCTGACCGCGTTTGCGGAAGGGAAGGATATCCACCGCGCGACGGCGGCAGAGGTCTTTGGTTTGCCGCTGGAGAGCGTCAGCAGCGAACAGCGCCGCAGCGCGAAGGCGATCAACTTCGGCCTGATTTACGGCATGAGCGCATTCGGCCTTGCGCGCCAGCTCAATATTCCACGCAAAGAAGCGCAAAAGTATATGGATCTCTACTTTGAGCGCTATCCGGGCGTGCTGGAGTATATGGAGCGCACCCGCACCCAGGCCAAAGAGCAGGGGTATGTTGAAACGCTTGATGGCCGTCGTCTCTACCTGCCGGACATCAAATCCAGCAACGGCGCGCGCCGCGCCGGTGCCGAGCGTGCGGCGATCAATGCGCCGATGCAGGGAACCGCTGCCGACATTATTAAGCGCGCGATGATCGCCGTAGATAGCTGGTTATTAAGCGAAAAACCGCGCGTGCGGATGATTATGCAGGTACACGATGAACTGGTCTTTGAAGTGCATAAAGACGACCTTGAGGCGGTTGCGAAAAAGATCCACGAACTGATGGAAAGCAGCACGACGCTGGCGGTTCCGCTGCTGGTGGAAGTGGGTAGTGGAGAAAACTGGGATCAAGCGCACTAAGTATTCGGTAAGGAAGGTCATTTCTTGTAAGTGAGTAACATAACTTATCGCATTTTGTGATGATCATTTGAATTTGCTATGTAAAGAGTGAAAAAAAACTACAAAAAATGCTTTATCCGTAACCGAAAGAAGAGTAGAGTTAAAGACGTAGGGTACAGAGGTAAGATGTTCTATCTTTCAGACCTTTTACTTCACGTAATCGGATTTGGCTGAATATTTTAGCCGCCCCGGTCATTTATGACCGGGGCGTTTTTTATTGCGCGAAAGAAAATTTTTTGCGTATCGATGCTGATGAGGCGGGCTACCCGGATAGAGCCACACGCGCCGCTATCCGGAGAAGTTAGCGAGATTATTCGCCTTCTTCAGAGGCTTCCTGAGGAGGGATATCGTTATACCAGCTATCCAGCTTCTGCCGTAGTTTATCCACGCCCTGCTTCTTCAGGGAAGAAAACGCTTCGACCTGCACATCTCCGTTAAAGGCGGTGACCGCTTCACGAACCATGGCGATCTGCGCTTTTCGCGCGCCGCTGGCCAGCTTATCGGCTTTGGTTAGCAGCACCAGTACCGGGATATCGCTTTCCACCGCCCATTGGATCATCTGCTGATCGAGATCTTTAAGCGGATGACGAATATCCATCAACACAACCAGTCCTTTCAGACAGAGGCGTTTCTCCAGATATTCACCCAGCGCGCGCTGCCACTTGATTTTCATCTCTTCCGGAACCTGGGCATATCCATAGCCCGGCAGGTCGACCAGGCGCTTGCCTTCAGCGACTTCAAACAGGTTAATAAGCTGCGTACGGCCTGGCGTCTTCGAAGTACGCGCGAGGCTTTTCTGGTTAGTCAGCGTGTTCAGCGCGCTGGATTTCCCGGCGTTAGAGCGGCCAGCAAAGGCCACTTCAATACCGGTATCGGCAGGAAGATGGCGGATATCTGGCGCGCTAGTGACAAAATGCGTCAGTTGATAATTCCAGTTGGTCAAGACGGTCGTCTCCGTTAAATCAGGCTTTGACGGGGATTATACCTGAACAACAGAAAAAGGCTGTTTTTACCGCACCTCATCGCTGTAAGTTAAAACCACAGTCTTTGTGAGACATTGGCTATTGGTTATATGAGAAATTCATGAGAAAAGTCTGATTAAAAATAATACAAAGTTATATAAATCATTGCGTTAAAATGAAAGAAAATTCTGAAACTCGTTTTTTTTCTGTACAGTCGGTTGTAGGTTTCCCGCAAACCAGTAAAGTAGCGGTCAAGGGCGAGGATGCTAACAGGATTATGACTCAGGATGAGGAGTCAGGAAGCGCCAGGAGGCGAGGACTACGGATTGTCAGGATGACAAACGTCTGGAGACGTTTTAAAAGGAAATGGATGTAACAGGGATCGTTGGTAGCTAAAGGAAAGACAGGGTGTGTCGTTAGCTAACATGGAAAGTAGAAGCCCATTAAGGGTTGTCAGTGCGGAAAAAGGCGACAGAGTAATCTGTCGCCTTTTTTCTTTGCTTGCTTTCTGCTAGATTCCGCCTCAATTCTATACTGAAGAAAACGGCCTGAAGATTACACAACATGAAAAAACCGACATCCGTACCTCGCGGCAAAAAAAATCGCAAAACGCGTGAAGAATTGAACCAGGAAGCCCGCGAGCGCAAGCATCAGAAGAAGCATCGTGGCCACGCGGCAGGAAGTCGTGCGACCGGCGGCGACACCGCTTCAGCAGGTAAAAAACAAGGTCAGCAGCAAGATCCCCGAATTGGCAGTAAAAAACCAATCCCGCTGGGCGTAACTGAGAATGCTCCGGCGATTAAGCAGCATAAACCAAAGAGCGAGAAACCTATGCTTTCACCGCAGGCTGAGCTGGATTTGCTGGAGAACGATGAGCGCCTGGACGCGCTGCTGGAACGTCTGGAAGAGGGCGGTACCCTGAATGCTGAAGAGCAAGCCTGGGTTGACGCTAAGCTGGATCGTATTGATGAGCTGATGCAGCAGTTGGGCCTCTCATACGATGATGACGAAGATGAAGAAGAGGAAGAGCGCAAAGAAGATATGATGCGCCTGCTGAAGGGTGGAAACTAACGTTTGCACCCCATCGGATTCCCGGTCCTGCTTATAACCCTTCTGGTTATATGTTATCTGCTGTGGTTATTCGTTAAACTACGACGGTTGTCGCGGCGTCAGAAATGGCTGCGCAACCGGCTCATTACCCGAGGTGCGGTTGGGCCGGGGCGGCGTACCCGCCGACGGTACCATCGGAAGGAGTGAGCATGTCTGTGCAGTTAATCGACTGGGATCTGGCCCTGATCCAGAAATATAACTATTCCGGGCCGCGTTATACTTCGTATCCCACCGCGCTGGAGTTTTCTCCAGAATTTGGCGCCGCTGAATTTGATGCGGCGGTAGCCCGCTATCCGCAGCGTCCCCTCTCGCTGTACGTGCATATCCCGTTTTGCCATAAACTCTGCTATTTCTGCGGCTGCAACAAAATCGTCACCCGTCAGCAGCATAAGGCCGACCAGTATCTGGATGTGCTTGAGCAGGAGATTATTCATCGCGCGCCGCTTTTTGCTGGCCGCAAAGTTAATCAGCTGCACTGGGGCGGCGGTACGCCAACCTATTTAAACAAGGCGCAAATTAGTCGTCTGATGGGGCTGCTGCGTACCCATTTCAATTTTAACGCGGATGCAGAGATCTCCATTGAGGTTGATCCGCGCGAAATCGAACTCGATGTCCTGGATCATTTACGCCTCGAAGGCTTTAATCGCCTGAGTATGGGCGTGCAGGACTTCAACAAAGAAGTGCAGCGCCTGGTGAACCGCGAGCAGGATGAAGCGTTTATCTTCGCGCTACTCAACCACGCGCGCGATATCGGCTTTACCTCTACCAATATCGACCTGATTTACGGTCTGCCGAAGCAAACGCCGCAGAGCTTCGCGTATACGCTACAGAAAGTGGCGGAGCTCAACCCCGATCGTCTGAGCGTATTCAACTATGCGCATCTGCCAACGCTCTTTGCTGCGCAGCGCAAAATCAAAGACGCCGATCTGCCTTCTGCAGAACAGAAGCTGGACATTCTTCAGGAGACGATTGTTTCGCTGACGGCCGCGGGATATCAGTTTATCGGCATGGACCACTTTGCCCGTCCGGATGATGAGCTGGCGATAGCCCAGCGTGAAGGTATCCTGCATCGTAACTTCCAGGGGTATACCACCCAGGGAGACACCGATCTGCTGGGGATGGGCGTCTCGGCGATCAGCATGATTGGCGATTGCTATGCGCAGAACCAGAAAGAGCTGAAGCAGTATTATCAGCAGGTTGATGAAACCGGAACGGCGCTGTGGCGCGGTATTGCGTTGACGCGCGATGACTGCATTCGTCGCGACGTGATTAAGGCGCTAATTTGTCACTTCCGTCTCGACTTCGCTGCGGTAGAAGCGCAGTGGGATCTTACCTTCGATAGCTACTTTGCCGACGATATGAAATTGCTGGCACCGCTGGCCAAAGATGGGCTGGTGGAGGTGGATGAGAAGGGCATTCAGGTGACGCCGAAAGGCCGGCTGCTGATACGCAATATCTGCATGTGTTTTGATACGTATCTGCGCCAGAAAGCGCGGATGCAGCAGTTTTCCCGCGTGATATAAAGCATACCCCCACTCCAGGAAGGAGCGGGGGTATTATCAGCTAAACAGCCCAACCATCGCCGCGCACAGAACGGCAGCTACCGCCGTCTGCGGCGTATGACCCGCTGCAACACCGCTCGATATAATATTAATAAATGATTCAAGCATGATTTCTCCCCCGTCTTTCCGGGCAAGATCATACTCAACGCATGGCAACAGTAAAGTACAAAATAGCAGCAGTTTGCGCTGGATGACTATTTTTTACTCGCCGCCGCGCTGCTACTCCATTCCCAGCTCTTTTAGCTTACGCGTCAGGGTATTACGACCCCAGCCCAGCAGGCGAGCCGCCTCTTGTTTATGCCCCTGCGTGTGGCGTAACGCGGTGGTCAGCAGCGTGCGCTCCATCTCCGGCTGCGCTTCCGAGAGCAGGTTTTGATGACCGGAACGCAAAGCGCGATCGGCCCATTGCCCCAGCAGCGTGGCCCAGCTATCCGGCAGCATTTGCGTCGGGTTATCCGGTATCGCCGTTTCAAACAGCTCGCTGGGAAGATCCTGCGTCAGAACCTCCTGACCTGCGGCCATTACCGTCAGCCAGCGACAGGTGTTTTCCAGCTGACGTACGTTGCCCGGCCATGCCAGTCGGGTTAACGCCATCTCCGTCTCCGGATGCAGCTGTTTGGCCTCGACGCCCAGCTCACGGGCGGCGATTTGCAGGAAATGTCTCGCCAGTCGCGGGATATCTTCCCGACGCTCGCGCAGCGGCGGCAGATGGACGCGAATCACGTTCAGGCGGTGGAATAAATCCTCGCGGAATTTTCCTTCCTGGACGCGCAGCTCAAGGTTCTGGTGGGTGGCGGCAATAATGCGTACATCCACCTTCACCGGCGCATAGCCCCCCACGCGATAAAACTGGCCATCGGCCAGTACGCGCAGCAGACGTGTCTGTACGTCCAGCGGCATATCGCCGATCTCGTCGAGGAACAGCGTGCCGCCGTCTGCCTGCTCGAATCGCCCCTGGCGCACGGTATTGGCGCCGGTAAAGGCCCCTTTCTCGTGGCCAAACAGTTCTGACTCAATCAGATCTTTCGGAATGGCCGCCATATTTAGCGCGATAAACGGCGCCTTGGCGCGCGGGCTGTGGCGGTGGAGAGCGTGGGCAACCAGCTCTTTACCGGTACCGGACTCGCCGTTGATCAGTACGCTGATTGATGAACGCGACAGGCGGCCGATAATGCGGAAGACGTCCTGCATGGCCGGCGCTTCGCCGATGATATCGGCCGTTGGGCTATTAATCGGCGCATTACGCGGCTGCTGCTGTTCCTGGTAATGGCTAATGGCACGATCAACCAGCGCCACCGCTTCATCGATATCAAACGGTTTTGGCAGATAATCAAAGGCGCCCTGCTGATAGGCGCTGACCGCCGCGTCAAGATCCGAATGCGCCGTCATTATTATGACCGGGAGCATTGGATGGCGCTGTTTAATTTGCTTTAGCAGCGCCAGTCCGTCCATTCCCGGCATGCGGATATCAGACAGCAGCACATCCGGGGTTTTGGTCGTGAGGGCATCAAGCACCTCGTTGCCGCTTTCAAACGTCGTACAACTTAAGCCTGCCCCGGTGAGCGCGCGTTCAAGCACCCAACGGATGGAGCTATCGTCGTCAACGATCCATGCTATCCCTCGTTGCATAAACACCTCTACTTCCGAATAGGCAGGTACACCGAGAATTCGGTATGCCCTGGCCAACTGGTAAATTCAATTTTGCCGGAGTGCTGATCGATAAGGCTGCGGGCGATAGACAGCCCGAGCCCGGTGCCGCCTTCGCGCCCGCTCACCATCGGATAAAACAGCGTATCCTGTAAGTGAGACGGTATTCCCGGACCGTTATCTTCAACGTCGATACGCGCAGCGAGGCGGTAGCGCACGCCGTGCAGGGTTAACTGAAAGGCCGTACGGGTGCGCAGAGTGATTTCGCCGCCCTCCGGTCCCAGAGCCTGCAGCGCATTACGGACGATATTCAGCAGCACCTGTTCAATTTGGTCCGGGTCGTGCGGCAGTTCTGGCAGGCTGGGGTCATAGTCGCGAACCAGCTTGACGTTATCCGGCAGCTCCATCGACACAAGCTTTACCACCCGCTCAGCGACCTTGTGGATGCTTTCTGTTACGTGCATTCCGGGATGCTGTGGTCCCAGCAGACGGTCAACCAGATTTCTTAACCGATCGGCCTGTTCAATAATGACTTTGGTATATTCCATTAGCGCAGGATCGGGCAGCGCTTTGCTCAGCAGCTGTGCCGCGCCGCGCAGACCGCCCAGCGGATTTTTAATCTCGTGGGCCAGGCCACGCACTAAGTCGCGAGCGGCAATCTGCTGTGCGTGCTGTAGCTGCTCCTGGCTCAGACGGCGCTGATTATCCATCGGCGCCATTTCCAGCAGGATATAGCCTTCAGGCAGGCGTTGCGCCGTCAGGGAAAGGATGTGCGAGCGGCCATCAATGACCAGCGTCACTTCGTTATCGGTAAACCCTTGACCCGCAGCGAGGCTCTCCTGCATGAGGCCGATATTCAGCGAGAAATAGCTCAACAGCTCCGGCAGCGGCGTGCCGAATAATTTACGCGAACTTTGCGCCAGCAGCTGCTGCGCCGCCGGGTTCGCGTAATGCACCGCCAGGTCGTCATCGACCAGTAAGATACTGTTGATTAAAGAGTTAAGGATCTGCCCAGCATCGGGCAGTGTGCCTGTTGCCATTCGACAGTCTCCTGAAAATGAGTGCACTATTTTAGTGCAGTATAGCTTTTTATGTATAAAAAGCTCATGAGATCAGCGTGTTGGTGGAGAAAAAAGCCCATCCTGAGATGGGCTGAAAGTTTCCACGGCAACAAAACATCCTTGGTATCCCACGCCACAACACGGAATACCGCGGATTTACAGCAAAATTAGACGCTGTAGTACAGCTCGAACTCAACCGGGTGCGGAGTCATACGTACGCGGTCGTTTTCTTCAATACGCAGGGCGATGTAAGCATCGATAGCGTCGTTGGTGAATACGCCACCGGCGGTCAGGAATTCACGGTCTGCGTCCAGCGCGTTCAGTGCTTCTTCCAGAGAACCTGCAACCTGTGGGATCTCTTTCGCTTCTTCCGGCGGCAGATCGTACAGGTTTTTATCCATGGCTTCGCCCGGATGGATTTTGTTCTTGATACCGTCAAGGCCAGCCATCAGCAGCGCAGCGAAGCACAGGTACGGGTTAGCCGCCGGGTCCGGGAAGCGAACTTCGATACGGCGCGCTTTCGGAGAGGTGACAACCGGAATACGGATAGACGCGGAACGGTTACGGGCAGAGTAAGCCAGCATAACCGGCGCTTCGTAACCCGGGACCAGACGCTTGTAGGAGTTGGTGGTCGGGTTAGCCAGGGCATTAATCGCTTTAGCGTGTTTGATAACGCCGCCGATGTAGTACAGCGCTTGTTCAGACAGGCCTGCGTATTTGTCGCCAGAGAACAGGTTTACGCCGTTCTTGGAGAGGGACATGTGGCAGTGCATACCGGAACCGTTATCGCCAAACATCGGTTTTGGCATGAAGGTCGCGGTTTTGCCGAAACGGTGTGCGACGTTGTGCACAACGTATTTGTAAATCTGAATTTCGTCCGCTTTTTTGGTCATGGTGTTAAAGCGGGTAGCGATTTCGTTCTGACCCGCAGTCGCCACTTCGTGGTGGTGAGCTTCAACAACCAGGCCCATCTCTTCCATGATCATACACATGGTGGAGCGGATATCCTGAGAGGAGTCTACCGGCGGAACCGGGAAGTAACCGCCTTTCACGCCCGGACGGTGGCCTTTGTTGCCGCCTTCGTATTTGGTGGAGGAGTTCCATGCGCCTTCGATATCATCGATAGCAACGTGGGAACCGGAGATGGACGCACCAAAACGGATGTCGTCGAACAGGAAGAATTCTGGTTCTGGCCCGAACAGTACGGTGTCAGCCAGGCCGGTAGAGCGCAGATACTCTTCAGCGCGCTTAGCAATGGAGCGCGGGTCACGGTCATAGCCTTGCAGCGTGCCGGGTTCCAGGATGTCGCAGCGGATGATCAGCGTCGGTTCTTCATAGAACGGATCGATCAGCGCGGTAGTTGCATCCGGCATCAGGACCATGTCGGATTCGTTAATACCTTTCCAGCCGCCAATCGAGGAGCCATCAAACATTTTGCCTTCTTCGAAGAATTCGGCATTTACCTGATGAGAAGGAATAGTAACGTGCTGTTCTTTACCTTTGGTATCGGTGAAGCGCAGATCGACAAACTTCACTTCATGCTCGTTCAGCATCGTCAAAACGTGTTCAGCGGACATACTTAAACTCTCCCGGATTGGTCATTGTCGTCGTGGAAACGAAAACTTTTTAACTACGAAAAGTGGCGTTGTTGCCTTAAAAAATATAAAGCGAAATCTGTGCCAACTTTTAAATTGCCCCCAAAAGGCGTTATCATGCACATCATCGTGCAAAAGGGCTGCACCAAAATGAATGCATTGCACCAATATAGTGCATTTGTGTGAACATTGGGCACTTATTTGGTGCAATTGACCTTTAATAACCCTTTTAACGCTCCGTGAAAGCGATCACAAAGAATCTCTGCAATACTTGTTTGCGGAGGATGTTTGTGATCCTGTTTTGTACTGCGATTAATCCGTGTACAATAACGCGCTATTTCTAATGCCTGAGGCAAAGTTGTGATCGAAAATTTGCGTAATATCGCCATCATCGCGCACGTTGACCATGGTAAAACTACCCTGGTTGATAAGCTGCTACAGCAATCCGGTACGTTCGACGCGCGTGCCGAAACTCAAGAGCGAGTGATGGACTCCAACGATTTGGAGAAAGAGCGCGGGATTACCATCCTGGCTAAAAACACCGCTATCAAATGGAATGACTACCGTATCAACATCGTTGATACCCCAGGGCACGCCGACTTCGGTGGTGAAGTTGAACGTGTCATGTCCATGGTTGATTCCGTTCTGTTGGTCGTTGATGCAATGGATGGTCCGATGCCGCAAACGCGCTTCGTGACCAAAAAAGCCTTTGCTCATGGCCTGAAGCCAATTGTTGTTATCAACAAAGTTGACCGTCCGGGCGCGCGTCCTGACTGGGTTGTCGATCAGGTATTCGACCTGTTCGTTAACCTCGACGCTACCGACGAGCAGCTGGACTTCCCTATCGTTTACGCTTCTGCGCTGAACGGTATCGCGGGTCTGGATCACGAAGATATGGCTGAAGACATGACGCCGCTGTATCAAACCATCGTCGATCGCGTACCGGCGCCGAACGTTGACCTTGATGGCCCGCTGCAGATGCAAATCTCCCAGCTGGACTACAACAACTACGTTGGCGTCATCGGCATCGGCCGCATCAAGCGCGGTAAAGTGAAGCCGAACCAGCAGGTCACTATCATTGATAGCGAAGGCAAAACCCGTAACGGTAAAGTCGGTAAAGTTCTGACCCATCTGGGCCTTGAGCGTATCGAGAGCGACGTCGCAGAAGCTGGCGATATTATCGCGATCACCGGTCTGGGCGAACTGAACATCTCTGACACCATCTGCGATACGCAGAATGTTGAAGCGCTGCCGGCGCTGTCCGTTGATGAGCCGACCGTCTCTATGTTCTTCTGCGTTAACACCTCGCCGTTCTGTGGTAAAGAAGGTAAGTACGTTACCTCTCGTCAGATCCTTGACCGCCTGAACAAAGAGCTGGTACATAACGTCGCGCTGCGCGTTGAAGAAACGCCGGATGCAGACGCATTCCGCGTTTCTGGCCGTGGTGAACTGCACCTGTCCGTTCTTATCGAGAACATGCGTCGTGAAGGTTTCGAAATGGCGGTTTCCCGTCCGAAAGTTATCTTCCGCGAAATCGATGGCCGTAAGCAAGAGCCGTTCGAAAACGTCACGCTGGACGTTGAAGAGCAGCACCAGGGTTCTGTGATGCAGGCGCTGGGTGAGCGTAAAGGCGATCTGAAAAACATGAATCCAGATGGCAAAGGCCGCGTACGTCTCGACTACGTGATCCCAAGCCGTGGTCTGATCGGCTTCCGTTCAGAATTCATGACCATGACCTCCGGTACCGGTCTGCTGTACTCCACCTTCAGCCACTACGACGACGTTCGTGCGGGTGATGTGGGTCAGCGTCAGAACGGTGTTCTGATCTCCAACGGCCAGGGTAAAGCGGTTGCGTTCGCACTGTTCAGCCTGCAGGATCGCGGTAAGCTGTTCCTGGGCCACGGCGCAGAAGTTTACGAAGGCCAGATTATCGGTATTCACAGTCGTTCTAACGACCTGACGGTAAACTGCCTGACCGGTAAGAAACTGACCAACATGCGTGCGTCCGGTACTGACGAAGCAACGGTTCTGGTTCCGCCGGTTAAGATGACCCTGGAGCAGGCTCTGGAGTTCATCGATGACGACGAACTGGTAGAAGTCACCCCGACTTCTGTCCGTATCCGTAAACGTCACCTGACCGAGAACGACCGTAAACGCGCGATGCGCGGTGCGAAAGAAGATTAATTAACGCTTCTTTCTGCTATCTGAACCCTGCCTCAATGGCAGGGTTTCTTTTTTGTACAAAGCCCTGCCGCCCGTAGTCAAACTCCCCCTTTCCCGCTACAGTTAATTTTCCACGGTGCAAAAGGAGAGGACCATGCTCTATATCTTTGATTTAGGTAATGTGATTGTCGATATTGACTTCAACCGGGTGCTCGGGACGTGGAGTGATTTAACGCGCATTCCCCTTGCGACGCTGCAGCAGCATTTCACCATGGGCGAAGCGTTCCACCAGCATGAGCGCGGTGAAATCAGCGACGAAGATTTTGCGGCGGCGATGTGCCATGAAATGAACATGTCGCTAAGCTACGAGCAGTTCTCCCACGGCTGGCAGGCGGTTTTCGTTGCCCTGCGCCCGGAGGTTATCGCGATTATGCAAAAATTACGCGAGCAGGGGCATCGCGTTGTGGTTCTGTCCAACACGAACCGTTTGCATACGACTTTCTGGCCGGATGAGTACCCTGAGATACGCGCCGTTGCTGATCATATCTATCTTTCTCAAGAGATGGGGATGCGTAAACCGGAAGCGCGGATCTATCAGAGCGTCCTCGACGCTGAAGGTTTCGCCGCTGACGATACGGTCTTCTTCGATGATAACGCGGACAATATCGCCGGGGCTAACCAGCTGGGCATAACCAGTATTCTGGTGACCGGGAAGGAAACCATCCCCAACTACTTTGCTAAACAGCTATGCTAAAAACCGTTCATCAAAAAACAACGCGCCATCTGCGGCCGCTGGTCGCCTGGCTAAAGCTGTTATGGCGGCGTATTGATGAAGATAATATGACGACCCTGGCAGGCAATCTTGCCTACGTGTCGTTACTCTCCCTTGTGCCGCTGATTGCCGTCGTGTTCGCGCTGTTCGCGGCATTTCCGATGTTTTCTGATGTCAGTATTCAGATTCGCCACTTTATTTTCGCCAATTTCATTCCGGCAACCGGAGATGTCATTCAGGGCTATATTGAGCAGTTTGTCGCCAACTCCAGCCGGATGACCGCCGTGGGCGCTTTCGGCCTGATTGTGACATCGCTGCTGCTGATGTATTCGATTGATAGCGCGTTGAACACCATCTGGCGCAGTACCCGAACCCGGCCCAAAACCTACTCCTTTGCGGTTTATTGGATGATCCTTACCCTGGGGCCGCTGCTGGCGGGGGCCAGCCTGGCGATCAGCTCCTATCTCCTGTCGTTACGCTGGGCCAGCGACCTGAATAGCGTGATTGACGATGTGCTGCGTATTTTTCCGCTTATTTTATCCTGGGTGGCATTCTGGCTGCTTTACAGCATTGTGCCGACGGCCGAGGTGCGTAACCGCGATGCGATAATCGGTTCCCTGGTCGCGGCGCTGCTCTTTGAGGCGGGTAAGAAAGCTTTTGCTTTATATATCACCGCTTTCCCGTCATATCAGCTGATTTATGGCGTGCTTGCCGTGGTGCCTATTTTGTTTGTCTGGGTGTACTGGACGTGGTGTATCGTCTTGCTTGGCGCTGAAATTACTGTCACTCTCGGTGAATACCGCAAACTGAAAAAAGAAGAAACAGAACAATCATGATTGCATTAATTCAACGCGTATCCCGAGCTAGCGTTACCGTGGAGGGTGAAGTGACGGGCGAAATCGGCCCCGGGCTTCTGGTGCTGTTAGGCGTCGAGAGAGACGATGATGAGCAAAAGGCGAACCGCCTGTGCGAGCGCGTGCTGGGATACCGTATTTTTAGCGATGCTGAAGGCAAAATGAATCTGAACGTGCAGCAGGCTGGCGGCAGCGTGCTGGTGGTTTCGCAGTTTACGCTGGCAGCCGATACCGAACGCGGGATGCGTCCTGGTTTTTCGAAAGGGGCTGCACCGGATAAAGCGGAAGCGCTGTACGAGTATTTCGTTGAGCGCTGCCGCCAGCAGCAAATGAATACGCAGACCGGGAGATTTGCTGCCGATATGCAGGTTTCTCTGGTGAATGATGGTCCCGTGACCTTTTGGTTGCAGGTATGAGCCAGCTTCCGGGCAGGCTGCGGGTAACAAAAGAGAGTACAGCTATGTATCACCTTCGTGTACCGCAAACAGAAGAAGAGTTAGAGAGCTACTACCAGTTCCGCTGGGAGATGCTGCGTAAGCCGCTGCATCAGCCGAAAGGGTCCGAGCGCGATGCGTGGGATGCGATGGCGCACCATCAAATGGTGGTCGATGAAGAGGGCAATCTGGTTGCCGTCGGGCGGCTGTATGTGAATGCGGAAAACGAAGCTTCTATCCGTTTTATGGCCGTCCATCCGTCAGTACAGGATAAAGGGCTGGGAACCCTGATGGCGATGACGCTGGAGTCCGTCGCCCGTCAGGAAGGCGTTAAGCGCGTGACCTGTAGCGCCCGCGAAGATGCAGTGGAGTTCTTCGCTAAGCTCGGTTTTGTGAACCAGGGCGAAATCACGACGCCGACGACCACGCCGATCCGTCATTTTCTGATGATTAAGCCGATAGCCTCGCTGGACGATATTTTACATCGCGGCGACTGGTGCGCTCAGCTGCAGCAGGCCTGGTATCAGCACATCCCTCTCAGCGAGAAAATGGGCGTGCGCATTCAGCAGTATACCGGGCAAAAGTTTATCACCACCATGCCGGAAGCCGGTAACCAGAACCCGCACCATACGCTGTTCGCCGGCAGCCTGTTTTCTCAGGCAACGTTAACCGGCTGGGGGCTTATCTGGCTGATGCTGCGTGAGCGGCATCTTGGCGGCACAATTATTCTTGCCGATGCGCATATCCGCTACAGTCAGCCTATTAGCGGACGCCCCAGCGCCGTTGCCGATCTTGGCTCGTTAAGCGGCGATCTTGACCGGCTGGCGCGAGGCCGCAAAGCGCGCGTTCAGCTGCAGGTTGAGCTATTTGGCGACGAGCGGCTGGGCGCGGTTTTTGAGGGTATCTATATTGTTCTTCCCGCGAAACCGTTCGGCCCCTATGAAGAGGGCGGTAACGAAGAGGAGTAGTCTCCCTTTACGCTTAACTATCGGCCTGGTGTTTTAACCCGCCAGGCGATATCTCTCATCGCGCTGCCTGCCGCCGGGCTGATGCCGCCCAGCTGAAAGAAGCCGTGAATCACCCCGAGATAACGCTGACAGGTGCAGTCAACGCCCTGCTCAAGCAGGCGCTGGTAAAGCGCTTCGCCTTCATCACGCAGAGGGTCGTATTCCGCAGTCAGAATATGCACCGGCGGTAAGCCGTGAAAGTCTTTACGCCACAGCGGGCTGGCTTCCGGATGGTGGAGCGCCGTCGCGGAAAGGTACATTTCATAGCCGCTGAGCAGGGTATCTTCGGTGATGATGTAATCTTTACCGTTATCGATATAGCTCTTCATGCTGGCGGTGGCGTCCAGCATCGGGTAAATCAAAACCAGCTGCGCGGGTTGCCAGGCCTGTGCTGTTTTGAGCCGCAGGGCGGTCACTAATGCCAGGTGTCCCCCGGCGCTGTCGCCAGCCAGCGTAATACGGGAAGCGTCGATGCCTAACTGCTCCGCGCGGCGGTGAATAATCAGCGCGCCTCTCTCCGCATCGTCATGGGCGGTAGGGAAAGTATGCTCCGGCGCCAGCCGGTATTGCACGGCGATAACGCGGCAGCCGCTGTGGTATGCCAGCTGGCGGAGCTGATGGTCATGCGTGGCGAAACCGCCGCTGATAAAGCAGCCACCGTGGAAATAGATAATGGCAGGCAGTGCGCCGGAAGCGTTAAGGGGAGAGACAACGCGAAATGCCATGCCGTCGAGCTCGATATCTTCTACCTGAACGCGCTTTTCCTGTTCCCCAGCCAGTACCGTACTGGCGAGATAGCCGCGTCTCCGGTCATCAATATTCTGTTCGCGCGATGAGGGGCGGCCCGCATCGATAAATTCCCGCACCAGCTCTGCGATACCCTTTTCAAGCGCCATTTTTCATTCCCTTAAGCTGTTTGGATATACAGTGTTATAGCCTGATTGTGAGCAAAAGAAAACCGGGGATTTTCGTCGGGAAGTGATTCTGGAAAGCGGCTCGCAAAACCAAAGATTTTGCCGGCATACCGGGAGTGTTTACGCCATTATCAATGGTGAGCCGGGCAGCAGGCGCCGCCCGACATGATGCCTGCCGTTATTCCCCTTCGCCAGGGAACAGGAACGGGTTGATGGAGCTGCGGGCGAAGCCCTCTTGTTCCATCCGTGCGTCCAGTACCAGCGAGGCGAGGTCGTCGGCTACGGCCTCCACTTTTGGGTCTTTTTCCTGATAGAGAATCTTCAGGTAGGTACCGCAGTCGCCGCAGGTTTCGGCTTTAATCGCCGACTGCTCGTTATCCAGTGACCAGTAGTGCAAATCGCGCGTCTGTTCGCAGTTGCTGCACTTCACGCGCACCACGTGCCATTCGGTTTCGCACAGGTTGCAGTGCAGATAGCGCAGGCCCTGTGTGGTACCAATTTGCACCATGCTGGAGACCGGCATCGAGCCGCAAACCGGGCAGAACTGACGCTGTTCACCATATTCAGCGCGGGCCTTTCCGGGGATCAGGCTGGCCATCTGCGCCCAATAGAGCGAAAGCGCGGCCCAGATAAACGGCGCTTTATCGCTGCTGACAGAGGCAAAATCGGACGCAAACAGCGCGCTTGCCATCAGTTCCAGCTCCTGCTCGGAGGCTTTTTCCAGATTCTCGATGACCGCCAGCGCCGGGCCGCTCATCTCCGGCTTCAGTTCGGCAATCAGCGAATGCAGCAGCTTGTGCCAGTGCTTATCGCGCGGCAAAACGTGGATATCCAGCGGCGGTTTACCCTGGTCGTTCGCTTCTTTGATGCGCGCGGTGAGATCCATCTGCAGCGGATGGTCGTACAGCACCACTTCCTGCGCGTGGGCGATAAGCGCGGCAAAGCGCAGGTAATCACCCAGCGGATTATTTTCAGCCAGTTCGCGCAGACGTTCGGCGCGACGGTTATATAAATTTTTGAGCCGGGGAAACAACAACGGCGGGATCATATCCGTCGCGCGTTTCTCGCTCTTTTCCAGCTCATCTTGCGGGATGATACGAATGCTCATTCAGTCACTTCCTGGTTTCAGCAGATTCGGCGATGGTCACGTCCGCTCTGCGATTTGGCGGGCATCATGCGCCCGCTCTGGTGATGTTATTAATGATAACCGCAATCGGCATACGGGATATAGCCACGACATCGCAATGTGTGCGCTACGATACCTGATATCGATACCCCCGACTATGCACCGTTAGGATTAGCTGCCCTGCGCCATGGCTTGAGCGAAACGGGAAACGTGCCGCTCCCGCCTGCGGCGCACTCTGGCTAACGTTGTCAAAACAGCGCGTTATCCGCAAAAAAATGGCGTCGATATACGACGCCATTTCAGAGACGAACAACGCGCTCGGGCCTACGACTGGCGCTTATCCTGCTTTTCGCGGACTTCACGATACCAGCGCGGGTGATGTTTCTTCGCCCAGGTCTTCGTGACCCAGCCTTCCACCATCGCGGTAATGGTGCCCTTCACCCACAGCGCAGCGTAAATATGCACCATGATCACCACAATCAGCGCCACCGCAGAGAAGGAGTGCAGCATCAGCGCGAAGCGGATAACCGGGATGGAGAAGGCCGGCGCAAAGTACGGACGCCAGATGATCACGCCGCTCACCAGCAGCAGCACCAGGAAGATAATCGCCGCCCAGAACACGCATTTCTGGCCGAAGTTATAGCGCCCGGTGTCGCCCACCTCCTCGTTGACGACAATCTTGCGAATATTTTTCGCCCAGAAAATATCGTCCCGGTTGATCAGGTTGTGGTGCCAGTAGCGGAAGAACATGATGATGAACGAAGCAAACATAATCACGCCCACGAACGGGTGCAGAATACGCGCCAGCTGCGGGGTGCCCATGATTTGCATCAGCCAGTTGAAGGACGGGAAGAAAAAGCCCAGCCCGCTCACCGCCGCCAGCACGAAGCAGAAGGCGGTGACCCAGTGGTTGATTCGCTCCGGCGCGGTGTAGCGCACGATGGTGTCACGTCTTTTCATTTGCGCACCTCGTCTTTCTCTTCATCCAGATTGTCCTCTTCCTCTTCCGCGCGGTTCGGACCGACGCCGACGTAGTGGAAGATGCTGGCGGCGAAGGTGGCCGCAAAGCCGACCGCCGCGAGAGGCTTCCAGATCCCTTTCCAGAACTTAACCGTGGCGCTGATTTCCGGGTTCTCCGGCAGGCCGTGGTACAGATTCGGTTTGTCGGCGTGGTGCAGCACGTACATCACGTGCGTGCCGCCAACGCCTGCCGGATCGTACAGGCCCGCGTTGTCGTAACCGCGGGTTTTCAGCTCGGCGACGCGCTCGCCCGCCAGCGTTTTCATATCCTCTTTGGAGCCAAAGTGGATAGCGCCGGTCGGGCAGGTTTTCACGCACGCCGGCTCCTGGCCAACGTTAACGCGGTCCACGCACAGCGTACATTTGTAGACGCGGTTATCTTCCGGGTTCAGGCGCGGCACGTTGAACGGGCAGCCGGCGATGCAGTAGCCGCAGCCGATGCACTGCTCGGACTGGAAGTCGACGATGCCGTTGGCGTACTGAATGATTGCCCCTTCCGCCGGGCAGGCCTTCAGGCAGCCCGGGTCGGCGCAGTGCATACAGCCATCCTTACGGATGAGCCACTCCAGTTTGTCGTTCTGCTCCACTTCCGAGAAGCGCATCACGGTCCAGGATTTGGCGGTCAGGTCGGCGGGGTTATCGTACACCCCGACGTTGTGACCGACTTCATCCCGGATGTCGTTCCACTCGGAACAGGCCACCTGGCAGGCTTTACAGCCGATACAGGTGGTGACGTCGATAAGCTTCGCCACCTCTTCCTGATGGTCCCGCGCGCGGGGCGCGGGGGTGAAGCCGTTAGTCGCGGAACGACGGATAATGTCTTGCGATTGATAAGCCATAATTCGTCTCCGTTACGCCTTTTCCACGTTCACGAGGAAAGCCTTGAACTCCGGCGTCTGCGTGTTCGCATCACCGACAAACGGCGTCAGGGTATTGGCGATAAACCCTTTCTTCGCCACGCCTTCGTAGCCCCAGTGAATCGGAATACCGATAGTATCGATATCCTTACCGTCCGCTTTCAGCGTGCGAATACGCTTGGTCACCACCGCCTTGGCTTTGATATAGCCGCGGTTAGAGGAGACCTTCACGGTATCGCCATGGGCGATGCCGAGCTTGTTCGCCAGCTTCTCGCCGATCTCCACGAACTGTTCCGGCTGCGCGATAGCGTTAAGCAGCGCGTGCTTGGTCCAGTAGTGGAAGTGCTCGGTCAGGCGGTAAGTGGTACCGACGTAAGGGAATTTCTCCGCTTTGCCCATCTGCTCAAGGTCGCCTTTAAAGACGCGAGCAGCCGGGTTAGAGACCACGTTCGGGTGCAGCGGGTTGGTGCCCAGCGGCGTTTCAAACGGCTCGTAGTGTTCCGGGAACGGCCCTTCCGCCATTTTATCGATAGCGAACAGACGCCCCATCCCTTCCGGCTGCATGATAAACGGCCCGACATCGCTGTCCGGCGCCGCGGCGCTGTAGTCTGGAATATCCACGCCGCCCCACTTCGCGCCGTCCCATTTCAGGAGCTGGCGCTTCGGATCCCACGGTTTACCCTGCGGGTCCGCGGAGGCGCGGTTATACAGAATGCGGCGGTTAAGCGGCCACGCCCATGCCCAGCCCAGCGTATTGCCGAGGCCCGATGGATCGGCGTTATCGCGACGCGCCATCTGGTTGCCGTCAGGCGTCCAGCTACCGGCGAAGATCCAGCAGCCGCTGGAAGTCGTGCCGTCGTCACGCAGCTGCGCAAACGAGCTGAGCTGCTGGCCTTTCTTGACGATCACCGCCCCGGTTGCCGGGTCGGTAATGTCTGCCAGCGCCTTGCCGTTGCTCTCCATCGCTACTTCTTCCGACGCTGGTTCATGCGGCGTGGCGTAGTTCCACGTCATGTTCAGCACCGGTTCCGGCGCCGGCCCGCCCTGTTCGGCGTACATCTTGCGCAGGCGTAAGAAGATACCGGCGAGGATCTCACCGTCGGTGGTCGCAATCCCCGGGGCGTCCGCGCCTTTCCAGTGCCACTGCAGCCAGCGGCCGGAGTTAACGATAGAACCGTTCTCTTCGGCGAAGCAGGTGGACGGCAGGCGGAACACTTCGGTCTGGATTTTCGCCGGATCGACGTCGTTCGACTCCCCGTGGTTTTGCCAGAAGGTGGAGGTTTCGGTGTTGAGCGGGTCGATGGTCACCAGGAACTTAAGCTTCGACAGCGACGCGACAACCTTGTTTTTGTTCGGGAACGACGCTACCGGGTTGAAGCCCTGGCAGATATAGCCGTTCACTTTGCCCTGGTTCATCATCTCGAAATATTGCAGGACGTCGTAGCCCTTATCCCACTTCGGTAGCCAGTCAAAGCCCCAGCTGTTTTCCGCCGTGGCTTTATCGCCAAAGAAGGCCTTCATCATGGAGACGAAGAATTTCGGGTAATTACCCCAGTAGTTCACCTGGTCCTTCAACAGCGGTTTCGGCGTGTTGGCGGCGAGGTAGGTTTGCAGGTCAGTCTGTTTCTCGCTCGGCAGCGTCATATAGCCAGGCAGGCTCTGCGAAAGCAGTCCCAGGTCGGTAAGACCCTGAATATTGGAGTGGCCGCGCAGGGCGTTTACGCCGCCGCCCGCCATGCCCATATTGCCGAGCAGCAGCTGGATCATCGCCATGGTGCGGATGTTCTGCGCGCCGATGGAGTGCTGCGTCCAGCCCAGCGCGTACAGGAACGAGGCGGTTTTATCGTGCGCGCTGGTTTCCGCGATGTACTCGCAGACTTTGAGGAAGTCAGCTTTTGGCGTTCCGCAGATGTTTTCGACAACTTCTGGCGTATAGCGGGAAACGTGCTGCTTCAGCAGGTTCCAGACGCAGCGCGGATGCTGCAGCGTGGTATCGCGTTTGGCAAAGCCGTTTTCATCCAGCTCATAGTTCCAGGACGTTTTATCGTACTTGCGGGCTTCGGCGTCGTAGCCGCTGAACAGACCGTCTTCAAAGCTGTAATCCTCACGCACGATCAGGCTGGCGTTGGTGTAAGCCTCGGTATATTCACGGTTAATTTTTTCGTTGTTCAACAGGTACAGGATGACGCCTGACAGGAAGGTAATGTCAGTACCGGAACGAATTGGGGTATAGAAATCAGCTACCGCCGCGGTACGCGTAAAGCGCGGATCGATCACAATCAGCTTCGCGCCGTTGCGAATCTTGGCTTCCATCGCCCAGCGGAATCCAACCGGGTGAGCTTCAGCGGCGTTGCCGCCCATCACCACGACGAGATTGGCGTTCTTGATGTCGACCCAGTGGTTGGTCATCGCACCGCGACCAAATGTTGGAGCAAGACTTGCTACCGTTGGTCCGTGTCAGACGCGCGCCTGGTTGTCGACCGCGAGCATACCGAGCGCGCGGGTAAATTTCTGGGTTAAATAACCGGTTTCGTTACTGGAGGCGGAAGCGCACAGCATACCGGTGGTCAGCCAGCGGTTGACGGTGGTGCCTTCGCTATTCTGCGCGACAAAGTTGGCGTCGCGGTCCTCTTTCATCAGCTTAGCGATGCGATCGAACGCTTCATCCCAGCTGATTTTCTGCCATTTATCAGAGCCTGGCGCACGGTATTCCGGAAATTTCAGGCGACTTTCGGAATGGATAAAGTCCACCAGACCGGCCCCTTTAGGGCAGAGCGCGCCACGGTTGACCGGATGGTCCGGGTCACCTTCGATATGGAAGATAGACGCTTTGGCATTTTTTGCGCCGTCGCCGAGGCTGTACATTAACAGCCCGCAGCCAACGGAACAGTAAGTGCAGGTGTTACGGGTTTCGCGGGTGCGCAGCAGCTTGTACTGCCGTGTTTCCGCGAGTGCTAAACCGGGCGCAAAGCCCAGCGCCGCTGCCGTGGTTCCTGCCATACCGCCAGCGCAGATCTTAAAGAACTGCCTTCTGCTGACCTGCATGGTTCGCTCCTTGTTTCGACATTGTCACGTATAGTTATTTGCTTTGCGGTAAGGGCCGCAAAGGTTCAGAATTGGGGGTAATTTCCCTCGTTCCCGAAGGGATATAAACAGAATACCACATTGTGTGTATGCCTGTTCCAATACGGTTAAGACAAAGTGAACAAGAAGCCTCTTGAACAAATCGAAAATGTGACAGATATCACAGGTTATCGCCAGGTGTCGCTCTGGAAGCGCCAAAATTTGCAACATCCTCAGCCAGACGAGTTAGCTGAAGAGGTACCCGTTGCGCTGGTTTATAACGGCATCTCGCACGTGGTGATGATGGCGACGCCGAAAGACCTGGCGCAGTTCGCCGTCGGCTTTTCCTTATCCGAAGGGATTATCGAAAACCGGGGCGAGATTTATGGTATGGACGTCGTTCAGGCCTGTAACGGCCTGGAAGTGCAAATCGAACTCTCCAGCCGCCGCTTTATGGGGCTGAAAGAGCGCCGTCGCGCGCTGGCCGGACGCACCGGATGCGGCGTATGCGGCGTTGAGCAGCTCAACGATATCGGGAAGCCCGTGCAGCCGCTGCCCTTTACCCAGACGTTCGATCTGGCGAATCTCGATCGCGCGCTGGCTCACCTGCATGATTTTCAGCCGATAGGCCGCCTTACCGGCTGTACTCACGCCGCGGCCTGGGTAAGTCCTTCCGGCGAGCTCGCGGGCGGCCATGAAGACGTGGGTCGCCACGTGGCGCTGGACAAGCTCCTGGGACACCGCGCGGAATCAGAAGGCGCCTGGCAGAACGGCGCGGCGCTGGTCTCCAGCCGCGCCAGCTATGAAATGGTGCAGAAGGCGGCCATGTGCGGGGTGGAAATCCTCTTTGCGGTCTCTGCCGCGACCACGCTGGCGGTTGACGTCGCCGAGCGCTGCAACCTGACGCTGGTGGGATTCTGCAAGCCGGGCAGGGCGACCGTTTACACGCATCCGCAGCGGTTAATCGCGGGTTAAATTTAAGTCAGTTTTTTTGAATGATGACAACAAATCCTTCCGCTTTTTGTTTGGCGATGTGAGGGCTACTATTTATCACATCAAGGCACGGCGCCTTATTCAAACAACTAACGTAAAGGGTTTATATCATGAAAAGCATCAAAACTTTTGTCGCAGTTATCGCTCTGGCCGCTTCTTTTGGTTCTTTCGCTGCGGAAACCGTGACCGCGACCGCCGCAACGATGGACGGTGCGGAAGCGAAAATCGCCGCTCAGGCCCAGGCCGCTGGCGCTTCATCTTACAAAATTACCGAAGCGTTTACCGGTAACCGCGTGCACATGACTGCGGAACTGAATAAATAAGCGTAAAGCTACTGTCGAAAGAGCGCCCAGGGGGCGCTTTTTTTGTGTCTGAAGGTATGCTTATTTTATTGTTAATTAAGTCTTTTTATCCGGTGGTCCGCTTATTGCAACACGACGAACAGTCGACAATAAAAGGTCCCCCACTATGCCGCTGTTCTATCAAAACCCCGTGATTCATGCCGATTACGCCGATCCCGATGTCATTCGCACAGGCGATGATTTCTGGATGGTGGCTTCCAGTTTCCATCAATTGCCCGGCTTACCGCTTCTCCACTCTCGCGATCTCATCCACTGGCAAATCGTTAACCATATTGTTAAACGCCTGCCTTCGCCTGAATACGATAGCGTTCAGCCGGGAAAGGGGATTTGGGCGCCCTCCATTCGTTTCCATGGGGGCCTGTTCTGGGTTTTCTACAGTTTGCCCGACGAGGGTATTTTTGTTTCCCACGCCCGGGATCCGCGAGGCGAGTGGAGCGAACCCTATTGCCTGAACGCTTCCCCCGGCTGGATAGACCCTTGTCCGTTCTGGGACGATGATGGACGAGCCTGGCTGATTCACGCTTTCGCTTTCAGCCGCAGCGGGGTGAAAAACAAGCTGCAGATTTTTGAAATGGCGCCGGATGCATCCCGGCTGTTGGATAACGGCCGGATCGTTGTTGACGGAACGCCCTCGCATCCCACTCTGGAAGGCCCCAAATTATATAAGCGCAACGGCGAATACTGGATATTCGCTCCAGCCGGAGGCGTCAAGCGAGGCTGGCAAACGGTCATGCGCGCCCCGAGGCTATCTGGTCCATGGCAAAGTCGCGATGTTCTGCATCAGGGAGATTCACCGATAAATGGCCCTCATCAGGGGGCGTGGGTTGAACTGGAGAACGGTGAAAACTGGTTTTTCCACTTTCAGGATAAAGGCGTGTACGGCCGCATAGTGCATCTTCAGCCGCTGAGCTGGCGGGCTGACGGCTGGCCGCAAATTGGGCAACGCCTTGACGATCACGGTAAGGGGCAGCCCGTAAGCCTCCATCGCTTACCCGCGCTGCCTCTTGCTCCATGTTGTTTGCAGACCAGCGACGATTTCCCGTGCGGCCAGCCCGGCCTTCAATGGCAATGGCAGGCAAACCCCCAGCGCCGCTGGCTAATGCCGCATGCGCAAGGGCTACGCTTGCGCTGCGCGCCGACCGCTTCCGATATCAGCCTGTATCGTTTACCTCAATTGCTGCTACAAAAATTTCCCGCTGAACGTTTTCACGTGCAGACAGCGGTTCATCCGATGTTTTCTCAGGATGGCGATGAAGCGGGAGTCGCGATTTACGGCCAACGCTTTGCCGCACTGCGCGTGAGGTACTGCGCGCCGAATCTTCATCTATCGCTGTGCCACGGATGGATAGACGATCGCGGTGAAACGCATCAAGAAGCCATCGAACTTGAGGCGATCGCCTGTTGCAACGAGATTGCGCTGGGGTTCCGGGTGGACTACGACGGGATAGTCCGCTTTCGTTATCGGTTTACGCAGCGTGAATGGCAGCAGGTGACGCCGTCGTTTTCCGCCGGTGCGGGAAAATGGATCGGCGCGCGTATGGGCATTTACGCGCGTGGCGCGCATGAAAACGCCGGCGGCAGCGCCGTTTTCTCACCGTTTATCGTGCGTTTGCAGTAAGCCTGACGGCGATATGAGAAGGGCAGCTTCGCTGCCCTTGCGGGGTTTAATCGAAGTAATAGCGAATGCCGAGGCGGAATCTCACCTGATCGTCATGATTCTGATCCTGATCGAGCCAGGCCACTTCCGCATAGGGAAGCCAGTGTTTATCGACGCGGTAGCGCGCCATAATGCTTGGCTCCCAGTGGGTTTTCTGCCCGTTAGAGGCATTGAAGTCGTTTGTGTTGACGAAGAACTCCGGGTTGAACTGAAGCCACAGTTTCTCAGTCGCCTGGTAATTAAGGTACAGGTCGAACTGATGGCTGTCGTTGTAATCCATATAGCCGTTGTAATCGCGATCTTTATGGGTCATATGGTTATAGCGGTAGCGGCTGCTAAAACTTAAAGATTTACTGATTTTATAATCGAGGCTGATATAAGGCGCCAGCTTCGTTCCTTTACTATCAATATCGGTTAATCCGCCCGGCGTCAGCGTCCATTTTTCATTAAGCGGGATCGGATACCAGCCTTCAAACTCCTGAAAGGAGCTTTTCATTTGATTAAAATCTTGTCCGAGGTCGTACATGGCGGAGGCCAGAACACCGGCGCCATTATCAAATATATGACCCAGGCCTATTTTATACTGATTTTTCTCAGAAGCCGTAGTATGCGCGTAGCGATTATCAACCCAGGTTGCCGCGGCAAGCGTATTTAGCGTAAAACAGGACAGCGGGATGCCGATCAATAGCGTGCGTAATGTTTTCATTTTAATTCCTGTAGGATTTATTAAGTGCCATAATTTCTGAAGAGAAATAAAAGACACTTATTAAATAGCAATTGCTGTGCCAGAATATAAAATCCTTAAAATACATGATGTTGTTTTTTTGTGTTGGGCATTAATTCGACACTGACTTATTTTTTATTTGCGTCGATACATATCACGAGTAAGAGGACGGCTCCCTTTTATTAAAGGGAGCCAGGAGATGGGTTAAATTATGCCAATACCCGCAGCGGCAAAGCCGAAGACAATCAGCATAATTAACACCTTATTGGGGCTGACCTTTTTATTGAGCAGCTTCAGGCAGCCCAGAACTAAAAGCAGAGGAATTAACCCGACGCAAATTTTGTCGAGGATCTCCTGCAGTACAAAGGGCTGCCCGGCGATGGTGGTTTTAAAGGTGGTGGTAAACTTCACCATGCTGGCGCTCATCGCCCCCACCATCATTAATCCCATAATTGATGAGGCTTTGGTGATACAGCTCAGCAGCCCGGACTGCGTCGCTTCGGCGATATACTTCGAGCCTAAACGGTAGCCCATGACGCCGCCGTAATAGCGCAGCAGATAGCTGGGAATATTGTAAATCAGCAAGAACAGCAGCGGCCCCAGTGGATTACCCTGCGACGCCAGGCCAATGGCAATCCCGGTGGCGATAATACGCAGCACGCCGTAGAAGAAGGAATCACCGACCCCGGCAAATGGCCCCATTAAGGCCACTTTGATGCCGTTAATACTGGAGGTATCAAAGTTCGGGTTGGCGGCATTCTCTTTTTCCATCGACAGCGTCAGGCCCATAATAAAGGGCGCCAGATGCTGGTTGGTATTGAAGAACTGGCTGTTTCGCTTAAGCGACTCAAGATAACGGTGCGGGTCGTTGGCGTAGATTTTCTTCAGCATTGGCGCCAGCGCCCAGCCGTAGCTTAATCCCTCCATACGGGTGAAGTTCATCGACCCCAGCAGCGGAAACTGGCGGATAAAAAGCTGACGAAAAAGCTTTTTCTCGCTTTTATCATCGGCGTAAGCGCTAACGCTTTGTGTCTGGATATCAGTCATTGAAGAACCCATCCTTATCGTCAACTGAGGCGGACGCGGCCGCCGTTGCCGTTTGTTTATTCGCCTTAAGCTGATTGAATTCGTTAAAGCACAGATAGACCGCTACCGAGGCTGCAATAATCGCAATCCCCATAATCGGCAATTGCAGATAGGCCGCCATCGCGAAACCGATAAAGAAGAAGGCGGCGATGTTACGGTTCCACAGCGCCTTCAGCAGAATAGCGAACCCAAGCGCCGGAAGAATGCCGCCAACCGCCGTCATGCCGCGCATGACCGTACCCGGAATGCTCTCGACCAGACTGCGGATGACCTCGGTGCCGAAGAGCACGCCAAAAAAGGCGATCAGGGCGAAGGGGATGCCGTAAAAGAAGGTCATACCGAGCGTCAAACCCAGCGCCGCACGGTCACGCCCCTGTTCCAGTAGCGCATCGTATTTTTCAACCAGAGCGGTATAGACCAGCTTCAGCACCTGATAAACAAAGACCGCCAGCAGGCTGATAGGCAGCGCCAGCGCAACGGCCACCGGCGGCTCAGCGTGGGTTAGAATCGTAAAAGCGGTTGCCAGTACTGACCCCACCGCAAGGTCGGCAGGAACCGAGCCGCCGATGGTGATGGTGCCAAGGAAAATCAGCTCCAGCGTGGCGCCGATAATAATGCCCTGTTGCAGGTCTCCCAGCACCAACCCCACCAGCGCGCCGCAGATGAGCGGGCGTTCAATCAGCGGTTGACCCAGCGTATGGTCGGCGGTTTTCACCAGAAACATAATGACAGCAACAAGAATTGCGGAAGTTAACATAGCGACCTCGCTTAACTGGCGGCGTTATCCAGCATCTCAATCAGGTTTTTCACCGGATGAGATGGCAGGACCTGATATTCAACGGCAACGCCGCGGTCGGCGATAGCGTGGAAATCCGCCACATCTTCCGGCGTCACGTAGACGGTATCGTTAATGCGCTTTTTCGCCGCCAGGTTGTCGGTGATGCGCCCGAAGTTAGCGACGTTCAGCGTTTTTATCCCCGGCGCCTGTTCGACGAGCCGACGGGCGTCGGCGGCATTGTTAACGATCACCATAATTTTCATGGCTTCCGAACGCGGGTCGTTAAGCACATCGCCCGCGTCCTTCACCGCCATAATGGCGCACTTTGCGGTATCGGGAGCCGCCATGCGCAGCGACATTTTCTGCACTTCGTTATTCACGATCTGGTCATTGGCGACCAGGATGCGGTTCACGCCCAGATGCTTGGTCCAGACCACGGCAACCTGTCCGTGGATTAAACGATCGTCAATACGTACTAAAGAAATCATGGTGTAGCTCCAGTTAGCAAAAGTAGGGTGTCCAGACGCGGGAAAGGCGAACCAGGGCTTCGAAATAGAAGTAATCGCCCCAGAGGTTAGGTTCGTTAATGCCCATATTGCGGCCAAAGTTATAAACGCCTTCGCGCAGCAGGCCCTCCTGCGCGTGGGCAAAGTAGCGCTCGCGTAAATTGCGCATCATCAGTTCGATAGCGTTGCCGTAGGCCGGACGCAGCGGGTCGGTGAGCGGTAATAGCTTCAGCAGTTCCGCCAGACCGCAGGCCGCGATCGCCGCCGCAGAGGTATCCCGGTACTGGTTATCTTCGGCGGTAAAAATCAGATCCCAGTAGCAGACAAAATCTTCCGGTAAGCGGTTAAGAAAATAGTGCGCCAGGCGGCGGGAGAGCTCGGGCTGCCAGGCATCGCCGGTGTGGGCGTATCCCAGCGCGAAACCATAAATTCCCCACGCCTGGCCGCGCGCCCAGCAGGAGCTGTCGCTGAATCCCTGGTGCGTATCGCCGCGCAGCGGCTGGCCGCTATGAACATCCATATAAAATGTATGGAAAGTAGAGGCGTCTTCACGCACCAGATAGCGTGCCGCCTGCGCCAGATGACGGCTGGCGGCCTCACGCCACCGTTGATTTCCGGTTTCGTTGGCGGCCCAAAATAGCAGCGGAACATTGAGATTGCAGTCGATGATCATCCGCCCCTGGCGCGCCGGGTCGTTTAAATCTCCCCAGGCCTGAATGACGCCCGCCGTGGCGTTAAAGCGGCGATAGAGCAGCTCGGCCGCGCGCAGGGCGAGTTCGCGTGCGCGCAGGTTGCCGGTGAGCTTCCAGGCGTTAACGCAGGAGAGGAGATAGAGAAAGCCCAGGTCGTGGGTATCCACTTTAATCTGCTTATCGAGACGTTCTTCAAAGCTATCGAGCAGGCTTTCCGCCACCGCCCGATATTTATCATCGCCGGTGACCTCCCAGGCGAGCCACAGCATGCCGGTCCAGAATCCCTCGGTCCAGTCGACTTTCTCTACGCTTTCATAGCGGCCCCGTGTCGCATTGGCGGCGGGAAAAGTTGCCGTAAAGCGCGGCAGCATGGCGTCGAGCTGCGTCAGCACTTCGCCGATTGCCGCGTTAAGCCAGGTATGATTTAACCTCGGCTGCGGCGAGAGATAGCGCGCATCAAGCGCTTCGAGTGCGATAGTCACGGGTTTCCCTCTTCGGCAAAAAAATCATCAATATTGTCCTGCGTTTTGTGCTGCGCAGCCTGGCGCGCCGCGATGATTTCCGGCAGCTGATTCATGTACTGCATCGCCCCGCTGGCGGCGGCGACGGCATCCTGAAGCCGCTGCGCGGTTTCGACGTGTTCCGACATGCAAAACTCCATCAGCATAATCAGGCTGGCGCCGCTGATGACGTGTGCGTGGGGATATTTGACCATCATCTGTACGGCGGTATTGTTGACGCTCCCGCCGGGCATATCGGTAAACAGCACCAGCTCATTGCCGCGACCGGCCGCCTGCCGGGCGATAGCGTCAAAGCGGATGGCCAGTTCAGCCGTTGACTCAATTTCACCGCAGTAGGCGCAGACGGGCGTGACGCCATGGTCGTCGCCAATCAGCAGATTTAATGCCGACACTATCCCTTCTGCGTAGCGGCCATGGGTTGCGATGTACATCTCTCGCATTGCATATTCCTTCATCTTTTCAGGTATCTGAAAAAGAAATAGCAATCAGCGTGCCATATTTTTATTTATATGTTTTTAAAGGATAAAAACGGTTTTTTGGACGCTTTTTGCAGTGTTGAATGGGCAATTTATTCAGTGTCGACAGGTTTGCCAGCCGACGCTGGCACGGGGGTTAATGGTCGGGGTCAAAGGCGATCCACGGCTCCATGATTTCATAAATCATCAGCACTTCGGTAAGCGGCAAGGTGATATTGTATTTGCGGTTCAGGGCCTGGAAAAAGGTGTCGTGGACGGCGACAAACGCCTGCTGCGCCAGCGTCAGCTCCGCCTCTTCCCGGTGGCGCACGCCGTTGTTGACCATTACCCGCTCGATCATCAAGGCGATATGCATAAACAGATTGATGCGCAGATAGCTTTCAAAATGGATTTTGTAGAAGGCTTCATACTGCTTAATGACCGCTTCGACTTCATCAATAATCACCACCGGATTGAGGAAGTTAAGGCGACTGGCGACGCCTTCGACGGTAAACAGCTTGACCACTTCATCAATCATGGGCTCCAGGCCGCCTTCCATCAGCAGCCCGTTGAAGTAGTCGCGTTTTAACACCCGCGTCTTTTCTTTAATCAGCTGCTCTACGCTAAGTAGCGGAATATACCCGGCTTCCAGATCGGTGGTGGTAATGATCAACCGCGTGCCGTTCAGTGCCGGGTCGGCGTGGGCGATTTTCCACTTCAGGTCGTCATACTCCATCGTAATAATGTCGATCTCCTCCTGTGCCAGGAAGCGCTGAACGATATCCTTCAGCTTGCGGGAGATCCCTTCGCCGGAGATACAGGAGATAATGATTTTATTGCCCGGCAACACGCCCGCGTAGTAGCGCGTTTCCACCTCATACGCGCCTTTGGCGCTCTCAATAATCGCCTCCATTGACAGCTTATCCTGAATTTTGGCCGCAATATCCAGCGCCATGGCTGTACTGACGTTGTTGATAACCAACAGTTCGCCGTGCAGGTGGAGTTTAATCTCTTCGTAGATCTCTTTTAGCGACCCCATATCCACCAGAATAATCAGCCCCGCGCCTTGTTTAAGGCGGGAAACGTGGGCAATCAGCAGGTCGATGATCTCTCTGGTGGACGTCGCGTTCGCCATGTCGAAGGCTTTAAAGTAGTAGCCGCCGGTCAGCTGATTGGCGATCCCGGCGATGCTCGACGCCGTGGCGCGACCGTGGGACACGATAATGCCCTGAATCGGATCGTCTTCGCCGGCGAGGGTGTGAAAAGCGCAGCTTAGCAGCGGCTGAAGCAGGGGGAGCGGCTGCCGGGTGACATGTTTGCTCAGCAAAGCGAGGCACTCTTCGGCCAGCAGCCGTGCCTTAGCGGAAACATAATCGGAAATGGTTTGCAGTTCGCCTGGGTCGAGCGCCTCCTCCGGAGCATGCAGCGCATAGCTCAGGCAGAGCCAGACCGCCTTGCGGATCTCCGGGTGACAGGAGACGCCGGTCAGGCTCTCCAGCTCCTCCAGCGCGTGAACGGTGTTCTGCCAGATATAGCCGCTGTACAGCGACTCGGCGGAGACCGCGCCGCTGACGGTAGTCAGCAGCTGTTCTACTTTGCGATTCAGCAACAGCACGTTACCGCTGTGGCAAAAGTCGCGAAAAATCACCTCATCGCGCATCGCTTTGGGCAGCAGCTGGCTGACATTCAGCGTATCTTCATGCGCGCTGGCGGCAATACGGATTATTTCGCCGCCGGACGCGGGGCCGCGTAGCGTGATGACGTCAGCCTCACGATTCTCGCTCCAGGCGCTGGCGCACATCACTTTAATCTGATTTTTTAACTCGCCAATATTGCCGCGCACCGGGGAGGTGACCAACTGATGCATCAGCTGATTATCGAGATGGATATCCCGACGCAGGCTGCGAGCTTCCTGCTGCAAAAAGTGGCTGACCTGAGCGACGCGCTCGGTCAGCGGGCGCGAAATATAGTTGGGCAGCGTGACGCGCACCGGGATGCGGCGACGGAAGGTGTTAAGCAGGACGGTATCGATATTTTCCGTGGTGGCGAAGATAAAGCGCAGCGACGCCGGATGGCGCGTACGGTTATCGCCAAGACGGTAGAAATACCCTTTATCCATAAACAGAAACAGCTTTTCCTGGTTCTCTGCCGAGAGACGATGCACTTCATCGAGAAACAGAAATCCGCCATCGGCGTCATCAAAGGCGCCGCGTTTCTCGCGGTCAGCGCCGGTGAAAGCGCCGCGGGTATAGCCGAAAAGGGTTGCCGAAAGCAGCTCCGGATTGTTGGCGTAATCGGCGCAGTTAAGCTCAACGAAGGGTTTGTCCGCTGCGATAACCCCGCGCTCGAGAGCGTACTGATAAATCAGCATCGCCAGATGGCTTTTGCCGACGCCGCTCTCCCCGGAGAGCAGGACAGGCAAACCGTCACCGGGATAGTCCACCGCCGAGCGGCACAGCGCGACGGCGTCGGCCAGGCTCCCGTGCGCGCCAATCAGCGGCTGAAAGGCGTCGTGCTTTTTCGACACTATGCGAGATGGCTGAGTCTTTTCCCCACCGTTTTGCTGCACATAGAAGCGCACCGGACGGGTGTTTTCTTTACGCAGGTAACCGTCATCGCACAGCCTGTTGAGGTAATGGCTGATAACGCTGCGGTTAACCTGCATAAAGTCCGCACAGTCCTGAGCCGTGAATCCTGCGGGCTTCCGTGCGTAGTGGGTGACTATTTTCTGGAATAATTTTTCTTTTGCCGACAGCGCCATTCTTCAATGCCCCGGATAGAGTAGAAAATAGCGTCGATTTAATTTCGACACTAGACACTACTGCTTTTATTAGACACTGAGTACTTTCTACGGCATTAGATAAAAATGAAACCATGTTTTGATTAGAATGTGATGGAGATCGCCACAGATTTTATAGGATGTAAAAGCAGGCGACGCTCTTGCGAACGCCAGAAGAGCGCTATTGCCCGAACCGCGTGATACGCGAGCCGTGGACCTTCCTGACGCAAAAAAATGCGCTATTTATCACATTTCTGTCTTTTCATCATCGCTGGGTTTATGGGAGAAAACAGGCAGCCCACCCGCGCAATTATCGCTTCAAGCAACTTAATGATCTTAAAGAAAATAAAAAGATAATTGTTAAGGCGATCTCATTTTATAAAAGAGATATGCATCACAAAAAATGAGGAAATAAACCCACTGTCAATATTAGGCTCGGAGGAATTTATCAGCATATTGTGATCTCTATTGCAAATAACGGTCTTGAACTCAGGGAAAAATGTGGGCAAGCAAAGCAACGGAGACAGGCAATGAAAGTTGGCATGGTTATTAGCGGCGGCGATGTTTCTGGAATTAATAATTTTATATTCCAGATAGCCAGACTGGCGAGTGCCGATATCACCCTTTTTAATGGCGGAATACCCGGACTGCTGGATAAAAATCATCACGAAGTCGCCTGGCGCGATCTGGTTGATTTCTCCATTGCCTCTATTCCGATCATCACCTCCGGGCGAACCAGCCGCAGGCTGCTGCGCAGTGAATATGAAACCATAGCTAAAAAAATTAAATCACTGCGCATTGATGTGCTGATTATGGCCGGCGGCGACGGCAGCCTGCAGTTTCTCAATACGCTGAGCGAATTTGATATTAACTGCTTTGGCGTCGGGATGACTATCGATAATGATGTGTACGGCAGCGATTATACCATTGGTTTTTCCACCGCCTGCGAGCAGATTATTAAGGAAGTTTCCCGGTTAAGAAATACCGGAAGAGCATTACCGGGCCGCGTCTTTATGGTCGAAATATTAGGAGGCTATTGTGGAGAGTTAACGCTGCAATCCGCGATTAAATCGAATGCTGATATCGCCCTGATTCCGGAATCGCAGATGCCGTTAGAAACGCTGGCCGAGCGGGTGAAGCATAAGCTGACACAGCAGAACAGCGTGGTGATCCTGTGCTCTGAAGGCTACACCAGGGAGTATTCTCCCGGCTTTCAGGGGGCCATTGATACCATGATTAAGCAGCTTGAACCGCAAATTGGCGTGCGTATTCGTAAAACCATCGTAGGCTACGGTTTGCGCAATGGCGATCCGACCTGCGAAGAAATTTACCAGGGCACGATTATGGCCAGTGAAGTGGTTCGCTGTATTCAGTCAGGGATGAAAAATAAAGCCATCATAATTAATTCAAGCAACAAACCTATTCCGATTGATTTAGTTAGTATGAAAAAACGTCTGGTCGACACTGAAGGACATCATTATAAACTTGCCAAACAACTCAATATTATTTGAGGAGACCCTACATGCTGAAAATTCTATGCGTATGTGGCTGCGGCCTCGGTTCAAGCTTTGCCATTGAAATGACGGCGAAGGCAGTTTTAAAGAAGCTGGAGATTCCCGCACAGATTGAACATACCACTATTTCCGAAGCCGGGGCGTTTAAATCAGATATGATTCTGACGCAAAAAACCTTCGCCGATATATTAACGGCGGATGCCAGTGCGGAAGAAATTAAACGCGTGGTGGTACTGCATAAGCTCACCGATAAAGATGAAATTGAAGCTAAGATCGTCGCATTCTTAAAAGAGCGTAACCTGAAGGTAGCGGACTATGAATAGCTTTGTAGAGTTTATCGTTAAAGATTTACTCGGCCAGGCTTCAATATTAATTGCATTTATTGCGATGCTGGGCCTGATTCTGCAAAAAAAATCAGCGGGCAAAACGGCGGAGGGGACGTTTAAAACGCTGCTCGGTTTCTTAATTATGATGGCCGGCATCAACATTATTGTCGCCACGCTAACGTTCCTTAACGATATCTTCACGCAGGGATTCGGCATGAAAGGCTACATTACCGATGTCGCCGCCATCGCCGGATTAGCCAACCGTGAATTAGGTTCCGAAGTCGCGCTGACCCTGATGGTGATTTTTGCCGTCAACATCATTATCGCCCGCCTGACGCCGCTGAAATATATCTTTCTGACCGGCCAGGCGCTGTTGTGGATGGCAACCATCGGCGCGGTGATTGGCTATAAAGCCGGGCTGACCGGACTGCCGTTGATTTTAACCGGCGGTATTTTCGGCGGCGTGATGGCGGTACTGATGCCCGCCCTGGCGCAGCCGGTCGTCAGGCGCATCACCGGTTCCGATGACGTGGCGCTGGGGCATTTCTGCACTATCGGCTATCTGGTGCAGGCGGCGGTGGCTAAAGTGGTGGGTAAAGGTTCCCGCTCAACGGAAGATCTTGAATTACCGGATAACTTTAAGTTCCTCCAGGACACCTATCTCGCGATGGCGGTGGTGATGGTGCCGATGTACCTCATTCCCGCGATTGCGGCGGGCCCGGAATATATCGCTCAGTTCTCCAACGGCATTAACTACCTGATGTACGCCTTTATGCAGTCCATTCAGTTTGTGGCGGGGGTATTCGTTCTCTACAGCGGCGTGCGCCTGTTGCTCAACGAGCTGGTGCCGGCATTTCGCGGAATTGCGATGCGCATTGTCCCGGACGCTAAGCCTGCGCTCGATTGCCCGGTGCTGTTCCCGTATGCGCCCAATGCGGTGATCGTCGGCTTCCTGGCGACGACCGTCGGCTCCATCATCGGCATGCTGGTGTTCCCGATGTTTGGCCTGGCGATGATCCTGCCCGGTCTGTTAACCAACTTTTTTGCCGGCGGTACGGCGGGCGTCTTCGGTAACGCGCTGGGCGGCCGCCGCGGGGCGATGATTGGCGGCGTCATTCACGGCCTGTTTATCACCTTCCTGCCCGCCATTTTGGTACCGATGCTGGAAAGCTACGGTTTTACCGGCGTCACCTTCAGCGATTCGGACGTTATTAGTTCCGGTCTGGTATTAGGCCACGCCTTCCAGAACAACTGGCTCTTTGTCGCCTTGTTCATTGTTTTTGTTGCCGCACTGGCATGGTTCGTAAACGGTAAATCAGCGAAGCCGAAAGGGGAAAATGTTCATGAGTCTGTATAACTTCAACGCTATTCTGAAAATTGCGCAGGAAAGAGATTTTAAAGCCATTGGCTCATTTAATTTGCACTGTATTGAAATGCTGCCCGCCTTTTTTAAAGCGGCGCAACAAAGCGATAGCCCATTAATGATTCAAATCTCTACCGGGACGGCGGAATATCTCGGCTATCGTTTACTGGTGGATGCGGTTCGTTCATTAGCGGAAAGTGAAAACGTGCCGACCTGCCTGCACCTGGATCACTGCTCTGATATCAGCGCCATTGAAACGGCCATGGATGCCGGATTTTCATCGGTGATGTACGACGGCTCCCATCTGGATCTGGAAGAGAATATTGGCAATACCCGCATCGTGGTGGAAATGGCGCGCCCGCGGAATATCACGGTAGAAGGCGAGCTGGGGGCGATCGGCGGATCGGAAGATGGCAAAGCCGTGGCCGCGGAGGATATCTGCTTCACCACGGTGGAGGACGCCAAACGCTTTGTGGAGGAGACGCAGGTGGATATGCTGGCGGTCTCCGTGGGCACGGTGCACGGCCTGTATACCGGTAAGGCGCAAATTCAGCACCAGCGGCTGAAAGAGATTAGCGCCGCGACCGGCGTGCCGTTAGTGCTGCACGGCGGCACCGGCGTCAGCGATGAAGATATGCGCCTGGCAGTCACTGAAGGTATCAACAAGGTGAACGTCGGCACTGAAATGAATGTGCAGTGGGTCGATCAATGTAAAAGCACGTTTGAAAAAGGCAAAGTGAACGACAGCGTGCGCAAATTTTTAATTCCGGCGAATAACGCGGTCACCCATGTATTAATGGAAAAAATCGCTCTGTTTAAATAAACGCATATTTTTAAACCGTATTCCGTTGCCCTGCTGTCCGTCGGGGAGGAGCTCGCTATGTTTGAATCTTTGAAAACGCTGTGGAAAAAAGAGAATCAACCCCCGCAGGATTATGACGAACAGTCTCGCCAGCTGGCGGGGGAAATTGCCAGGCTGGAAGGCGAGTTACGGGGCAATCCGGCTAATGGCGAAGTGCAGAAAGCATTAATGCTGATATATAACCGGGCGCTGTCGGTCTATGCCAAAAGTCATACGCATCGCGAGGAAATCGATGCGCTTTTTATGCGCATTGATGAGTTACGTAACATTATTCGCCATAATATATAGGAAGTGATAATGACGATAAAAGAACTGCTGATTGAGGCCGATGCGATTCAGGTCGGCGTCACGGAGTCCGACTGGCAGAAGGTGATCCAGCTGGCGGCCAGCCCGCTGGTTGCAAAAGGCTATATCTCGGCAGATTACGGCCAGGCGGTGATCGATAATACCCTGCATCATGGCGCCTATTACGTGTTTGATGAAGGTGTCGCCATCCCTCACGCCAGGCCGGAATGTGGCGTCAAACGCAACTGCTTCAGCCTTGTGGTGTTGAATAAGCCGATTCAATTTGCCGATAGCGAGAAGGCGGATATCGTCATTATGTTCGGCGCGCAGGACAGCAATGCTCATATTGAAGAGGGGATTCGGGCGATTGTCGCTCTGCTTGATAATAACGAGACCATGGCGAAGCTGCGGGCCGCCAGCAGCAGAGAGGAGGTCGTCGCGTTGTTATGAACAGACATCTCACACCCGGCTGCAAAACGGTGATTTTAATTAACGGTATTCCCGCATCGGGTAAAAGCACCGTCACCCGGCAGCTATCGGCAGCGTTTAATCTGCCGCAGCTGACCATCGACGGTATTAAAGAGCCGTTTATGGCGTGCTTTACCGGGATCGACCGGACCTTCAACCGGCAGCTGGGCTGCGCCGCGTATGAAGTCATCTGGTCGATCGTCGGCCAGTCGCCGGCAGGCTGTATCTGGCTTATTGACGCCTGGTTTGGCTTTCAACCGCGCGACACGCTACAGCAGCTGCTGCAACACGCGGGCGTTGAGAAAGTGCTGGAGGTCTGGAACCACATCTCGCCTGAGCTTGCGGTGTCGCGCTATGCCAGCCGGTTGCAGGATCGTAAGCCGGGGCACCCGGGCGAGGAGTATCTTCCGGAACTGGCGCAGCTGGCGCAGCAGGCGGAACCGATGCGGCTGGGGCCGGTGTTCACCGTGGATCAGCACAAGCCGCTGGATATGGCGTCCGCTACCCGTTGGATCGAAGCACAAATAGCGTAAGCCCTTAAGGGCAGCTGCCCGGCGGCGCTTTGCTGGCACGGCCTATAAAAATTGCATAACAACATGATGTTTCGCGTTTCGTAGGTCGGATCAGGCGACGCCCGCCATCCGCAGCAGCGCCGTCGCCACGGCGGCGGCGATAATTACCACGATCAGCGGCATCTTACGCCAGGCAAGGAACACCGCCAGGCCCACGCCCAGCACCCGCGCCATCCCGGCAAAATGTTCGCCTTCGTAAAAGGTGGTCGCCAGCGCCACGGAAAAGAGCAGCACCGTCGCCGCATCGGAAAGCAGCGCCTGGGCGCGCTCGGAAAACGCCAGCCGGCTGCCGAGCTTCGCCCCGCCTAAACGCATTAAGTAGGTGCCCAGCGAAAGAATCGCAATACCGGCGATAAATAGCGTCATATTGCCCATTATTTTTTCCTCGTCAGCAGGCCAAACAGCGACAGCAAAACCGGCAGGCCAACCGGTGCGAAAGGAACGGCGGCCAGCGACAGGGCCGCTCCGCTGCAGGCGCGGATCAGCGTGGTGCGGTTTTTAAAGGCCGGCACCACCAGCGCCAGCAGAATCGCCGGGAATACCGCATCGAGGCCAATGGTTTCCGGGGCCGGGAGCAGTTTGCCGACCCCCGCGCCCAGGAGCGCGCCCAACGGCCAGATCAGCGCCACGCCCAGGCCGCACAGCCAGTAGGCGGCCCGCCGCTGCTCGGGGGTTTTCTGCGACAGACCAAACACCACGCTTTCATCGTTCATAATATGGCAGCCGAGGAAGCTGGCGGCGCGCTGGCCGACCAGGTCGCGAACCGTCACGCCGAAGGGAATATGCCGCGCGTTGACCAGCAAACCGGCCGCCGCTGCCGCCAGCGGGTTGCCGCCGCTGGCGACAATGCCGATAAACATAAACTCTGAGGCCCCCGCCAGGACGCAAACCGAAAGCACAAAGGGGACCCAAATCGGGAAGCCGTAGGCGACGGCCAGCGAGCCGTAGGACATCCCGACGATGCCTACCGCGAGGCAGACTAAAACAATTGCTCTGAGGGTGTCGCCTTTAAGCGTAGCGAAGTGTTGTTTCATACTCTTTAGCCATATCGAACGAATTTCCATTATAATGAACGTAACAGAATCGCATTTCAAGACGAACGAAACGTTCGTTATAAAAAACAAGGAGGGCTGTATGACTCAGCCAATTAGCCTGATTGCCAAAAGCCTGGTGCGGGAACGCGCGCGCACCGGTCTTTCCCTTGCCGAAGTTGCGCGACGGGCGGGAATCGCCAAATCAACGTTATCGCAGCTGGAGTCCGGCAACGGTAACCCGAGCCTGGAAACCCTCTGGGCGCTGTGCGTGGCCCTCGATATCCCCTTTGCCCGGCTGCTGGAGCCGCAGGTGAATACCACCCAGGTGATCCGCCGCGGCGAGGGAACGAAAGTGATCGCCGAGCAGGCAAACTATCAGGCGATTTTACTGGCCGCCTGCCCGCCGGGCGCGCGGCGCGATATTTATCTCCTGCTGACCCAGCCGGGCGCGGACCGCATTTCCCACCCTCATCCGCCGGGTTCGGTGGAGCATATTATTGTCACCCAGGGGCGCGCGCGGGTCGGCCTGACGGAAGCGCCGGAAGAGCTGGGGGAGGGAGATTACATCTGCTATCCCGCCGATCGGGAGCACGTTTTCCAGGCGCTGGAGCCGGATACCCAGGCGCTGCTGGTCGCCGAGCAGAACTAGTCAGGCCCGACACTGGGCCTTGGGTGTGCCAAAAACAGGCGTCAGATAAAAGGGATTGTCAGGCGCGCGCGTTATGATTGATATCGCCATCGGCCGTTTTCTGCAGGGCAATAGCGATAGGGCAGGAGAGGTCGAGCTGCCGGGGATGATAGCCGCGCTGCAGCAGCCAGAACCACTCTCCTCCGGCCGCTGGCTCCAGCCCCATATCGGTAAAACCTGCTCGCCGCAGCCTGGGTCGTAGCGACATCAGCGCGCCATCCACGCGCGCCCGGATATAAATCAGTTTACGGGCCGGCAGTCGGGAAATCTCGTCGACCATCTGTTGCGTTGATATATTCATCGTGACGTCCACCCGATCATCACAAAGGGCAATTTCAACGGGGGCTGCACAAGTTTCCCTGGCGGGCGGGATCTGCGCCGCGCCAAATTTTTCCTTTAGCAAGTTTATCCAACCATCATCACGGCTATCATCCGCGGTGAGCGGGACGGGGCGTGGCTGCAAGGGTAATACGCCGAGGATAATGCTTTCACGCAGGCCGGATTGAAAGGGGGAGGGGACGTAATCTCTGAGCAACCCCGTTGAGTAAAAGCCCAGCCTCTGCGCCAGGCGCTGCGAGTGTGGATGGCTGGATACCATTTTGATGGTTAGCGTGCCCAGGCCAAGCCTGCTTGCGGCAAGACGCAAATATTCCCCCAGTTGGGTGGCTACGCCCCGGTTTCTGAAGGCGGGGTGCACCGCGAACATGGCCAGTTCGGCCGTCTGCTTATCCGCGTGGTGCCGCCATAAGGCGGCATGCCCGATGATGATGCCATTCTGTTCGGCTATCGCGCTGTGCCATTCGTCCCGGGCGTTGCGCCAGCCAATCAGGCTGGGCATATAGATATCAGGATAGACATAGCGATCGCCATAAACCGTACGAAATAAGGCGCTGATGCCTTCGCCGTCTTGTCGCTGGAACGCTCTGATTTCAATCATTTCACCGCCTCCTGCGCGAGGTAGGCGCGTTTGTCGATCACCCGCTGCAGCTTACCTGTTCGGGTATTGCGGATAAGTTCCGCCTGGCTGCACCAGTGAACCTGAACGCACAGCTGGCCGGCAGCCTGTAGTTCTGCGAGAGCGTGATCCCTGGCGAGTAATTGACCGCAGAGCCTGTCGGCCTGCTGCCGGGTACCGGAATAGGCGATACGTAAGCTCAAACGATCCCGGTTATCGGCGTGCTCCAGCATCAGCTGCCACTGCTGATGCCCCATCTCTTCCGTAATAAGGGACGCTATTTCATCAGGAAACAGCGAGGCGTAACCTACCCGCAAGCGGTGCCCGAGGCTACTGCGTCCCTGCAAAATAAACTTGCGATGTTTGCTTCCCGGAGGTTCACGCCAGGCGGCCAGATCGCCTACCGGATAGCGAATCAGCGGCATCAGCGTGCGCGTGAGGCTGGTGACCACCAGCATTCCGGAACGATTGATTTCGTCGATCGGCTCGCCCGTCGCTTCATCAATAATTTCCACGATAGTTTCGGGTTCAAAGACCCGATGCTCGTCCGCCAGGCAATCCGGCGTGCTGAGTCCGATAAGCCCGGCGTCCACGCAGGCGCAGCCGATAGAAGCAATACGGGCGTTGGGAAAGGCGGATTTCAGCAGCTGTAGCTGTTCAGTAAAAAGACTCTCGCTGCCGTAAAGGATGGTCTCGATACCGGGCAGACGGCGGTTTTTTCCAGCGAGCTCTGCCGCATATTGCAGCAGCATCGCCGGGACGCCCACCAGTACGTTGATATCGTGCTGGACGATCTGTTCGGTGAGGGTGTGCGGTTCAAGCGATCCGGTGAAAGGGTACTCGCATACCGGTATCGACATGTGCGAAAGCGCGCCGTGGATAAATAAGAAGCTCGCGTACAAATCACCGGCGAAAAATAAATTTGCCACGCGCGCGCCTGGCTTGAGCTGGCTGGAGAGGCTGCGGCCAAAACTGGTGACGAACGCACGCCACTCCTGGCGGGAAAAAACCGACAGCTTGCCGCCGCCGGTGGTGCCGCCGGTCTTAAAGACAATACCGTCCTCCACCGGCCCGGTGAGGACGGGCCAGTTTTTCAGGCCTTGGCTCCCCTCCCAGTAGCGTTCGGGATTAATAAGCGGCAGGTCCTTCAACTGCCAGCCGCGGGTGGCGAGATGGCGATAGTGTTCGGCATAGAAAGGCGAGCGGCAGCGAACCCTCTCGACAAGCTGTTCGAGACCCGGTGGGCTTACGGCTACTTCTTCCGTTTGGGTGGATTGCGGATCAAAGTGACCCATCATCTTTGCTGTTGTCATATTCAAATATCCTTATTGTGAACCGATCGGCGGGAGTGCGCTCAACGGCGTTTATCAATGACCAGCGGCGTCTTGCCGCTTTGCGGATGCCGTTCAAATTCGCTGAACGGGCGGCTGGTCACGGCTAACTCCAGCAAATGGGTGTCCAATGCCATTTTGAGCTCAGGGTCGGTGCAGACCCGCTGTTTGACAGTATCAATATTGCCGTCGGTGAAGATGTTGATGCATTCGAGCCCGCTGCGCGGGTTATGTTGAAGAATCAATTGAACAGGGGCATCGGCGAGCGTTGCCAGCCGCTGGGGTTGAATAAACATCGTGCCGATACGCACCAGGCTGCCGTGGCGGCCTAAAAGTTCAAAGCGGGGGCTGGGGGCGCCGCAGGGGCATTCGCCCGGCAGCCAACGGCCCATATCGCCGATGTCATAACGAATCACCTTCTGACCTTCGCGGGCCGTCGAGGTAAAGAGCAGGCGGCCGGCATCGCCGGGCGCGACGGGCCGATCGTCGAGCGGGTCGACAATCTCCAGCCATTGAATATCCGTCATCAGGTGAAACACGCCATCCGGGCAATGCGTACAGGCATGTCCCAGCGGCCCGGCATCAACCGAACCATACAGCGCCGAGCGAATGGTTTTCACCCCGAAACCGTGAATATAGTCACGCTGGGCGACGCCCATATGTTCGCCGCCCAGCAGCAGTTTCTGAATACCGCCGTAGTCGCGCAGAATGGCCTCTTCTCGCGTAAAGAGCTGATACAGCGTGCTTGGCATACCAATGAGCGTGGTAACGCCCTGATTCACAATGGTTCGGGCGATCTCGTGATAGTCATCATCATGGGGGCCGCCCATGGGAAGATGGGTCACTTCAAGCATTTCCAGTAGGGTGAAAAAGCTGAGTAAACCACCGTAGAGATTGCCCGCGTACATCAGATTGAGCACTTTGTCGTGGGCGGGATCTAGCCCGGCGGCGAACATGCCTGCGGCGGCGGCCTGCATCTGGCGGCGATAGTCGCGATAGGTAAACCCGGCGAGTTTAGGCACGCCGCTGCTGCCGCCGCTGCGAAAGAAAAGCTGGGCGCTGGGCCGCATTGCGTGCTGTAAGAATGCCGTTTTATCCATAATCGGCTGCTGCGCCGTCAGCATCGGCGGCGGCGGGTTCGGATCGAGCGTGGCCTGCTGCGGCAGGACATCGGCATCCAGCGTCACGGTGACGCGGCGAGCCAGCTGACTTAAGGCGTAAACGCCGTCATGCGGTTCGCCGTGATAGCCGTCATGCATTTTACCGACGGGGGTAATTCGATTGACGCCGGCTGCCAGCAGCAGTTGGCTGAGGGGGATTCTGTCCCGATCGGCGACAACCAGCCCGCAGGTTTGCAGGTGGGTTCGCCAGGGGCGCAGCGTTTGCATCACTTTATTTTGCGGTAGCGGCCGCAGCAGGACGGTTCGGAACAGCGGTGAAGGCGTTATGGCCGAGGTGTGTTGCTGAATGATGCGCCAGCCATCTCCTGCCAGCAGAGCGTTGTCAGCCCCGGCAAATACGGTGTCCAGCTGCGCGAAGGCGACGGCGCGGGTGATATCCGCCGCCGCCTTTTCATCGGGCATTAACGGTTGCCACCGTGCGTGACGGCGCCGCATGGCCTCCGCCAGTCTTTCGCCAATATCCTGCAATACCGCCGAAGCATCGCTATCAACAAAAACGATTTGCGGGCTGGAACAGGCCTGCTGGTCAAAACAGCAAACGTCATCCGCCAGCGCGAGAAGGCTTTCTTCATTAACGGCATCCGGTTGTAGCCAGGCAAAGCTGATTTTATGTCCCCATGGGATCCAGCGACACCCGCCAGGGAGCTGTTGACGAATCGCCTCGAGGGCGGTATCGCCACCCCAGGCCGATATACCATCGGCGTGGGTAAGCAGCAGGGAAAGGCGCGTGGTTTCGACGGGAACCACGGCGACGAAGTTAGCCAGCTGGTCCGTTAAATCGCAGTGGATAAACGCCCGTAGCAGATCGATTGTCATTCCTTGTTCGCTGGCGCTCGGGCGCAGCCAGTTAATATTCCCGACCAGCAGGCTCTCTATTATTGCGAAGAAGGGAAGCAGTTCCGCATTGGCTGGGGTGACATGCACCACGACGCCCAAAGGACGCCAGCCTTCAAACTGCGGTTCACGGTAGTTAATGCGGCGCACGGAAAAGGGGGTATCGCCTAGCTCATGCTCGAGTTTTTGGCGCAGCGCGTCCGGTTGGCAAAACTTTCTGACCTCTTCCCGATAAGCCGGGCCCAGTTGAGGAAGGAAAGCGTGGTCTTTTAGCTGTTCGATAAAACGCCCGGCGCAGGCAAGCACGGTTTCCGGACGCGGCGGTTGGCTCAGCGCGCTATCCAGCCCGCTCGTCAACATGGCGATGGCCTCTTCTGGCGTGAGCGAGGGATAGTTTTTTCCCTGAATGAGATACATATTAATTTCCCTTAATCAGTTCTGACGCCGCCAGTGCGCAGCTACGTGCTTTGCTATGGCTGGCCCGGCCCAGCAGCTCAAACCAATCGGTTGTCACACCGCATCCGCACTCTTCGGCGCGGTGCAATTGTGCAAGATCGCTCATGACCACGCTGTGCGCAGGGCAGGAGGTGATATAAGGCGACACAAACTGTATAAAACCGCGCTGCCCATAATCTTTCACCGCCAGAGAGGCGGTATCGCGGATCCAGGCGCGGGAATAAACGGGAATATGGAAATGGTGATGCGCGCATTCAATGTAGGGCACGCAGTGCTCCACGGAACCATAGCCGTCGCGGCATCGGCTATCGGGGATCCCGAGCTGTTGGGTCAGCCGCGCATAGAACGCGGATTTAGGGATTTCACGGTCGGCATGCGTTTTCCAGCCGCCGCCGAAAAAGGCCAGCGATTGATGATGAAGCTGGAGCGGCGGTAGCTGCATTTCTCGCATCCGTTCCAGTATAAACCACATAAATGCCGGGAAACCGAGGATTCGTACCGGTAACCCCTCTTCAGCAAACTCCTGTAAAGCGCGAATCACGCCGAAAGGGTCGAACTCATGCCCGCTCCCGGTGTGACGCAGCGCGTAAACGGCGCGTTTGACCGGCGCGTATTTACACAAGAACTGGTCGGTAAAAGAGGTGCCAAGCGTGATGATATCGGCGGGTTCGTAGCTGAGGAGCAGGTAGTTGCAGGGCGCATCGGGCGTTTCCCAGCCATAATGGCGGAAAATGCGATCGACCATTCCCTGGGCGGCTCCGATACTGCGCGCATCATAGCGCATTCGACTTTTCTGCCCGCTGGTACCGGAAGAGGTGAGTTCAAGCGCATCCTCACCGGAGCGGCCGATCGGCAGATTCTGTTTGAAATAGTCGGCAAAGATCGGCGGCAGCTGCGACCACGAGTCTATATTGGCCGCATCTGCCGGAATATTGTGGCGGGCCAGCCACTGGCGGTAGCCCGGCGTATTCATAACATGAAATGCAACGATTTCACGCATGGCTTCATCAAAGAGCCGTTGTGAATCGCTATCTTCATGATAAGGGCTGTCGAGTGCGCAGAGGGCATCGACGCAGGATAAAGTGTCCATTTTATTCATCCTTAATAAAAAGTCGTCCGTGGGTGATTAATGGCCTGAAGCTGTTATTTTCGTTTTACTCCTCTTCTGCCTGGTGAATATATTAACGATAATGAATAATGCTGCCAGCATCGGAATAGTGGCCGCGATAATATATGCGCTGAGGCTGTCGCCGGCACCCAATCCGGCCATTAGCGCCCCCCCGAGGCTAAAAATAGCGACGGAAATCATGCCTATCATTGCCGATACTGAACCTTTTCCATGCTCGCTGGAAAATAGCGTGAGGCGATACAGCGTGGCGTTGCAAATGCCCAGGCCAAAAGCATAAATAGCCATGCCAATAATCAGCGCAATAATATTTTGCCATATTAGCGTCATGACCAGCGCCAGCATTATGCCGATAAATATGGGAGAGAGTGAAAAGTATAATAACTGCTCCGGCTTAAATTTTTCAGCGGTAAAGTTAAGGACGATATTCCCCCCAATCAACGCCGCAAAAACAGGTAATTGCCATAGCGCGTACTCCAGCATACTCATTTGCAGATGATGCACCAGCAGCAGCGGGGAGAGCGCGATCCACGCCATCAGCGGCAGCCCGACGAGGCCAAGCGCAACGCTGCCGGATATACAGCGTGGGTTCGTAAGCAAATCGCCATAAGCGCGCGCAAGGGTTTTTACCTCGAGCGGCTGACATTCAATTTTACTGCCATCCTCGCGTACAACGCCGATCGTCTCCGGCATCCAGCGTAGCAAACCGAACCAGGTGAGCGTCGCCATCAACGCGATAGCAATAAAAAGCGTGCGCCATGACAGGTATGCAAGCACAATGCTACCGACCAAAGGGCCAAACAGCGGCGACAGCAGCGCGATATTGGCAAACAGGGCAATTAAGCGGATCGCATCCGATTCGTTGAATGCTTCCTGCAGGGCCGGATAGCTCACTACCACCACAAACCCCAAACCTATTCCCTGAATAAACCGCAGGAGAGTAAAAACCTGGATATTGTCTACCCATGGCGTGGCCAGGCAAGAAACAGAAAAAAGCGCACAGCCGATGAGTAATAAAGGCCTGCGGCCAAATCTATCCGACGCCGGTCCAATAAGCCACTGAAAGCTGACGCCGCCAAGTAAATAGGCATTAAGTGACCACGGTACGTAATGCGGTTGAGCATTTAAATCTTTAATAACCGTTAGCATTCCCGGCATTACTACATCGCTGGCGACATAAGTTAACAGCTCGAATGTTGAAAGAAATAAACAAAAAAATAAAGCGTGCCGTGAAGAAACAGGCAGTAGTGAGTTATACATAAAACCCTGTTATTAACATATTCCATTATTTTGCTTTTATATCACTCCCTCTTTTTAAAAACTTTTATCAAGTGATTCTTAGTTGATAAATATCAATGAACAGACCGTGTTCATGTTTGTTTTAACTGCGAATTATAATTCCGATACATACTTCATATTTTAATTAAAAATAAATCGAATGATTTATGGGGATTAAATGTGCGTTTTCCAGACGCTGCGTTATTTTTCCAGGGTTGAGCGATCAAGTCATTCATCTATCAACCATATGATTTGTATAGGGTAAACCTGTCGGATTCAAATATATTCAGCTTGGTGAATCACAGCGTATCTTCGTCTCTTTCTTATGAGGAAGGGGGCGTTTAATTTACCGCCACATTGAATAAACGGTCTTGCTGCCTCTCATTTCTTTGTGACGTATCATCAGGCGCCGAGGGCCGCGGTGTTCAGGTATTGCCGCGCGGCGTCGCTCTTGCTGGACGCCATGCCCGTATTGCGGGACACTAGCCGCATTCTCCCGCGAAGACAGGGATACTTATGTCGCTGAAAGCCATTGCTAAAGAACTTGGGATCTCGGTAACGACCGTCAGCCGTGCGCTAAACGGCTATGATGACGTGTCGCAGGAGACGCGCGCCCGCGTGGAGGCCGAAGCCCAGCGCCGTGGATATCGGCCAAATACCTTCGCCCGCCGCCTGAAAATGGGCAAAATTGACGCCGTTGGCCTCGTTTTTCCCGTGCGCCCCGCGCCGTTGAATAACAACGTCTTTCTTGAAATGGTGGGAGAAATCAGTCACGAGCTGGCGCGCTATGAGATTGATTTACTGCTGATTGCCGACGATGAACAGGCCGATAAGCACGGCTATATGCGTATGGTGCAGAGTCGTCGCGTCGATGCGCTGATCGTAGCCCATACCCTGGACGACGACCCGCGCCTGATTCAGCTGCTCTCTTCCGGCTTTCCTTTTCTCGCCCTGGGGCGCAGCCGCCTGCCGCAGCCCTACGCCTGGTTTGATTTCGATAACCAGGCGGGAACGTACCGCGCCACCCGTCATCTGATTCGCCAGGGGCATCAGCGCATCGCGCTGCTGAGCGAAAATAACAATCAGGCGTTTATTACCCAGCGCCGCAACGGTTACCTGCAGGCGCTGCGCGAAGCGGGCCTGGCGGAAACCTGGCTGCGCAGCGTGCCGCCCACCCGCCGCGGCGGGTTTCAGGCAACGATGGAGCTGCTGCGCTTGCCTGAACCGCCAACGGCGATTGTCACCGATTGCAACACCCACGGCGACGGCGCGGCGATGGCCCTGGCTCAGCTCGGACGCCTCACCGGCGCCGATCGCGTCTCGCTGGTGGTTTACGACGGCTTGCCGCAGGACAGCATCATCGAAACCCCGGTGGGCGCGGTGGTTCAGTCCACCCGGCAGGGCGTGGGCCGCCAGATAGCCACCATGGTCCGCCGCTTAATCGCCGGCGAGGATCTCGCCTCTCTCCAGGTGCTCTGGCAGCCTGAATTTATTCCCGGCGAAACCGCCTGATTCTCCTCCCGTCAGATTAATTTCCTGAACTCGATCACGGATCCGAAACGTTTTGGTTGGCACCCGAAACGTTTCGGATCAACAGTAAGGCATTCCTTGTTGTGGAGATGTCTCATGTCTGATTCGATTTTACGCCTGCAAAGCGCAGCGGCCGATGTGGTGATAAAAACTCGTCCGTTCGCCGAAATTATCTACTGGGGGCCACATTTAAGCCACTTTTCGCCGCAGGATGCGGCCAGCATCGCCCGCGCGGTGGCCAATGGCCGCCTCGACGTCGATTCCCCGGTAACCTTAATGGCCGAACTGGGCCACGGTCTGTTTGGCGCGCCGGGCATTGAAGGCCACCGCCAGGGGCTGGACGCCTCACCGATATTTACCACGACCGAGGTGGTGCAGGATGGGCAGAATTTAACCCTTCTCAGCGAAGACGCGCAGGCGGGCCTGCGGCTGTGCAGTGAAATTCAGCTTGATAGCAGCGGCGTGCTCAGCGTTCGTCATGGTTTAACCAACCTGCGCCCGCAGCCGTGGCAGGTGGACCGCCTGGCGGTCACGCTGCCGGTCGCCGAGCGCGCCCGCGAAGTCATGGCCTTTCATGGCCGCTGGATCCGCGAATTCCAGCCCCATCGTCTGACCCTTGAACACGACAGCTTTGTGCTGGAAAACCGTCGTGGACGCACTTCTCACGAACATTTTCCAGCGCTGATTACCGGCAGTCGCGCTTTTAGCGAGATGCAGGGCGAAGTGTGGGGTGTGCATTTGGGCTGGAGCGGTAACCACCGCCTGCGGGCGGAAGTGAAAACCGACGGTCGCCGCTACCTGCAGGCGGAAGCGCTCTATCTGGCGGGAGAAATGGCGCTGGCGGAAGGGGAAACGCTGTGGACGCCGAACCTCTACGCCAGCTATTCGGCGCAGGGGCTGAACGGCATGAGCCAGCAGTTCCACCGCTATCTGCGCGAACAGATTATTCGCTTCCCGGACAACAAGCCGCGCCCGGTGCATCTCAATACCTGGGAAGGGATCTATTTCGACCACGACCCGCAGTACATCATGCGCATGGCGGATGAGGCGGCGGAGCTGGGCGTGGAGCGCTTTATCATTGATGACGGCTGGTTTAAAGGGCGCAACGACGATTGGGCGGCGCTCGGCGACTGGTATCTTGATGAGGAAAAATACCCTGACGGTCTGACCCCGGTTATCGACCACGTGAAGTCGCTGGGGATGGAGTTCGGCATCTGGGTTGAGCCAGAGATGATTAACCCGAACTCCGATTTATACCGCGCCCATCCCGACTGGCTGCTGGCGCTGCCGGGCTATACGCCGATCCCCGGGCGTCATCAGTTTGTCCTGAACCTGAATATCCCTGAAGCCTTTGATTATCTGCTGGAACGGATGAGCTGGCTGCTGGGCGAACACGCGGTGGACTATGTGAAGTGGGATATGAATCGCGAGCTGGTGCAGCCTGCCCATAACGGCAAAGCCGCCGCCGATGCGCAAACTCGCCAGTTCTATCGCCTGCTGGATACGCTGGTGGCCCGCTTCCCGCATATTGAATTTGAATCCTGCTCCTCCGGCGGCGGGCGTATCGATTATGAAGTGCTGAAGCGCAGCCATCGTTTCTGGGCTTCCGACAATAACGATGCCCTTGAGCGCAACACCATCCAGCGCGGCATGAGCTACTTCTTCCCGCCGGAAGTGATGGGCGCGCACATCGGCAACCGCCGCTGCCACGCCACCTTCCGCCAGCACAGCATTGCGTTTCGTGGCCTGACGGCGCTGTTCGGTCATATGGGGCTTGAGCTGGACCCGGTGACCGCCGATGAGCAGGAGCGCGCGGGCTATCGCAAATACGCGGCGCTGCATAAGCAGTGGCGCGATGTCATTCATCACGGCGTGCAGTGGCGTATCGATATGCCGGACGCTACAACCCTTGCGCACGGCGTGGTGAGCGAGGATCGGCATCGGGCGATTTTCCTCGTCAGCCAGCTGGCGATGCCGGACTACACCCTGATGGCGCCGCTGCGCGTGGCGGGGCTGGACGCGGGCGCCCGTTACGAGGTGACGCTGCTCGACCATCCCGATATTCAGATTACGGGAGAGGGCGGCCATACCATGCGTAAGCTGCCGGAATGGATGACGACGCCGCAGACCGTCAGCGGTGAGTGGTTGCAACAGGCGGGGCTGGCGCTGCCAGTCCTCGATCCGGAAAGCGCCATTTTGATTGGCCTGCAACGCGTGTAATGACGACGGGCCGCGCGTCGGCCCTTTTTGAGGAATACACCATGAACCCGACCGTCTGTACCCATAAAAACAACCCCAATTTCTGGATTTTCGGGCTGTTCTTCTTTCTCTACTTTTTCATCATGGCCACCTGTTTTCCGTTTTTGCCGATCTGGCTATCGGACGTCATCGGCCTGAATAAAACCGAGACCGGCATTGTTTTCTCCAGCCTGTCGCTGTTTGCCATCTGTTTTCAGCCGATACTGGGCGTGATCTCCGATAAGCTGGGGCTGAAAAAGCATCTGATGTGGATCGTGACGTTGCTGCTGGTGCTGATCGCGCCCTTTTTCCTTTACGTTTTTGCGCCGCTGCTGAAAACCAATATCTGGCTCGGGGCGCTGAGCGGCGGGGCCTACATCGGCTTTGTGTTCTCCGCCGGCGCCGGGGCGATGGAAGCCTATATCGAACGCGTGAGCCGCAATAGCAGGTTTGAGTACGGCAAAGCGCGGACTTTTGGCTGCCTCGGCTGGGCGCTGTGCGCCACCACGGCGGGGATGCTGTTCAGCGTTAACCCCGAGTGGGTGTTCTGGATGGGGTCGGCCGCCGCGCTGGTACTGGTCGTGCTGGTGGCCATCGCGAAACCGCAGGCCAGCCAGACCGCACAGGTGATGGACTCGCTGGGCGCTAACCGCTCATCGGTGGATTTAAAAACCGCCGTACGCATGTTCCGTCAGCGCAAAATGTGGATGTTTATTCTCTACGTCATCGGCGTTGCCTGCGTCTATGACGTTTTCGATCAGCAGTTCGCCACCTTCTTTAAATCCTTCTTTGCCACCCCGGAATCGGGCACCCGCGCCTTTGGTTTTGCGACCACTGCCGGGGAAATATGCAACGCGATTATTATGTTCAGCTCGCCGTGGATTATTAACCGCATCGGCGCGAAGAATACCCTGCTGATTGCCGGCATGGTGATGGCGGCAAGGATGATCGGATCATCGTTCGCCACGACGGCCGCTGAAGTGGTGGCGCTGAAAATGCTCCATGCGCTGGAAGTCCCGTTCCTGCTGGTAGGCGCTTTTAAATATATTACCGGCGTGTTTGACGTCCGCCTGTCGGCGACGATTTACCTGGTTGGCTTCCAGTTTTCCAAACAGGTGGCGGCGATCTTTCTCTCCGCTTTTGCCGGGAATATGTATGACCGTATCGGTTTCCAGGATACCTATATGATCCTTGGCGGCATTGCGCTGAGCGTCACGTTAATCTCCGCCTTTACCTTATCGGGTAAGGCAACGTCGGAAAAGATGAGCGATAGCGCGATGACGGTTTAGAAAATAGTTCGATAATTCACAAGGATGGGATTGATAAATGAGGAAATATTGACCATGGATATGAAGGAAAGAATGAACAGCGGCGAGCTTTATCTTGATTCAGGATATGGCTTACCGCAGCAGCGGCTGATGGGCAAGGCGCGAGCTTACGAATACAACCACTCGCACCCCTTTAATCAGGAATTAAGAAACGACATTATTCAGCGGATGTTCGCCGCCGTGGGCGAGCAGTGCTGGATAGAGCCTCCGATTCATGTGGCCTACGGCACCCACACCACCATTGGCGATAATTTTTACGCGAACTTCAACCTGACGCTGGTCGATGATGCCGACATTATCATCGGCAATAACGTGATGTTTGCGCCCAACGTGACCATTTCCACCGCCGGCCATCCGATTCATCCGGATCTGCGGCACACCCAGCAGCAGTTCTCTCAGCCGGTGGTGATTGAAGACGGCGTCTGGCTGGGCACCGGGGTGATTATCAACCCAGGCGTCACCATCGGAAAAAACTCGGTCATTGGCGCCGGCAGCGTGGTGAACCGTTCCATACCGGCGAACGTGGTCGCCGCTGGGGTCCCCTGCCGGGTATTAAGAGCGATCGCCGATAGCGATAAAGAGAAATTTCAGCTGTTTACAGCGTAAATTATCGCGGCGCCGGGCGGGCGCTTCATGCCCCCTCCCGGGTAGACGTCGCGCAATCTGCCTGCGGGGACGCATTTCCGCCGGGACATCATGATGCTTTTGCCTGACTATTCATTGCCCGGGTACTGCGCGCGTTACGCAGAATGCTTATTTCCCGTGAAAGTTAGCCCCTTCCACTATAATCAGACAAACGTTTGCCATCGTTATTTTTCGATTTTTTATTCATTTTCTGCGTCTTTTTTGGCGGAGGAGAGCACGCGTTAATATGGTTATTTACTGGCTTATTAATTATCATTTTAGTCATTATTTTTTATGATAATGTGATTTTTTATAGCATTTTTATGTGTTTTTTATGTGAATGAATTTATAGCTTATGGATGGCGAAAGTAATGGATTTCTCCCCGGTGAGCGTATTTTTTTCATGCAAAAAAAAGAGAAATGCTTTTGTCGATATATCACCAGGGGGAGCGGCAACTTAAAAATAGAAAGATGAGTTTAACCTATTGAACTTAAAGGGTGTTTTAATTTTTTTTATTTCCTTTAAATTTGGTGCTAGTATTTTAATTGAGTAATGTCGCAGGCCAAAAATGAGATAAAAATGTTTATTATTGATGAAGATTTTGACCGTGGTGCCTTACGCTCCTTTGCGTTTGGCCGTAATACCCGGCCTTTGTTGGCGATCCAGCGTATTATGCAGGCGCTGCTGCCGGTTAGCACGCCGTTTGAGCTGCAGCCTGACGAGCGATTTGAATTTTGCGATACTGAAAATAACGCGAATATATTACTCCTGCTTGAGGGGACCGGCGTGGTTTGCCATAGTGAAAATAATATGGCGATAACCACGCTATTTTCCCCCTCGGTACTGGGGCTGATTGATGGATATAGTACCTTTTACGACGTAGAGGCCAGGCCGAAGCACTTTTTCTCTGCGGAAACATCTTGCTCTGGTCAATTGGTTCCGCTTGCTAAGTTTGTGGAGATTATGGACGAGCAAAATCTCTGGCATGATATCGCCCGGATTCTGGCCCATCGGTTATTGGTAATGGCCATCCGCGAGAAGGAGTTTATTGGCGTGGAATCATTCATCATGATCCGGACGTTGATCCTGGAACTCGGCTCCTATCCTGAGGAATATCGCGAGCAGATTAACGTGCTCAATTTTATCCAGCGGCGCACCAATCTTTCCCGCAGCGGAATACTGTACGTCCTGTCTGAACTGCGCAAGGGGGAGTACATCAGCGTCCATCGAGGCGTGCTGAAGGGAATTAATAAACGAATTCCTATCGATTTTTAAATAACTTCATAACAGTATACTAACAACAACGCCTGTTTTTTAGACGCGCCAGCTCTTTGCATTATTAACATCATGATTTTTATACGTAATTATCATTATTGACTTGCATCATTTTCGAATGTCCAGTTTTGGACGAAAAAATTGATTTAGATTAATAAAATTCTCTGTAAGAATTATTCCCAGGACAACACGGAGTGTCTTCTTATATTTAAACCGTCTTTTTTATCGCCGCGGGGAACGTTCCCTGGTAATTGCTTCGGCCATAAAAAAGTAAACGGTAATTAATGAGGGAATACAAAATCAATTTAATGTGTATGGATTAAAAATGAAAAAAGCATTTATGGTAAAAAGCGTCGTTCTGGCAATGGTTATGGCTGGCGGTATTTCTTCTGCGATGGCTGCTTTACCGACCAGCGGGTCTTCTTCCACCGTTCAGGGCGGCACCGTTGAGTTTAAAGGCTCTGTTGTCGATGCAGCCTGTGCGGTAACCGCAGACACCAGCAACCAGATTGTGAACATGGGTCAGGTTCGTCTGGCTGCCCTCACCGGTAAAGACTCCGTTGCTAACCAGAAAACCCCGTTCAGCATCAAGCTGGCTGACTGCGATACCACCGTCGCTTCTCAGGCATCTGTGACCTTCGACGGCAACGCGGCGGCGGGCGAAGCTGGCGTGCTGGACAACACCTCTGGCGCGGGTAGCGCGGCAGGCGTCGGCATCCAGATTTATGACAAAGACGGCTCTGCGCTGGATCTGGGTACCGCGTCTCAGGCAGTTACGCTGATCGACGGCGACAACACCCTGAACTTCTCCGCTGACTACTACCAGACTGCGGATACCGCGACTGCCGGTAGCGTGGACACCACCGCTACGTTCAACGTGACTTACCAGTAAGGTTACGCCAGTCATTTTCATTTAGGGATCCTGTGCCAGGGACGGCGGCTGTGTCATTGAAAGGAGTAGATATGAATTTCACTACACAACGGCTGAAGGCGTTTTCCCTCGCGGGGGCGTTTTTGTTTCCCGCTCTGGCACAGGCGGGCAACCACCACGTGGTAACGGTAAAGGGCGGCGACGTTGAGTTTCAGGGCGCCGTGGTCAATGCCGCCTGCGCGGTGGATGCCGGTAGCGAGGATTTAACCGTTGAGATGGGGCAGGTGCGCTCCAATGAATTTCATGGGCTGGGAAGCTGGACAGATCCGCAGGCGTTTACCATTACGCTGAAGGATTGCGATACCACGGTGAGCCAGCAAGTTAGCGTGGCCTTTCGCGGCCTGACGGATGGCAAAGATCCGGGGGTACTGGCGGTGACCGACGGTGCGCAGAGCGCGCAGGGCGTCGGGTTAGGCATTTTTGATAATCAGGGAAATCAAATTATCCCGAACACGCAGCCGATGAATTTTACCGCTATTCAGGACAATACGACCGTACTCAATTTTGTCGCCAAATATCGCGCGACCTCGAGAACCGTCGTGGCAGGGGATGCAAACGCACAAACCTGGTTCACGTTAACCTATTTGTAATTTCCTGATGCCGTCCGCGGCAAATCTTTATTGTGAAAGGCACTTTATGTCCGTTATTTCTTTTTCCCGCCTGTCTCTGGTTGCGCTGGCGTTAGCCGGTGCCGGTCTGGCCGCGCCCGCGGCGCAGGCGCAAACCGAAACCCAGGCGCACGCAGCGGCGAACGGCGGGGTATCATTAGGTTCCACCCGCGTCATCTATCCGCAGGGCAATAATCAGGTCTCACTGGCGGTGAATAATACCGACCCGAAGGCCACCTTTTTAATTCAGTCATGGGTGGAAAACGCCAGCGAAAGTAAAAGCAGCGATTTTGTCATCACCCCGCCGCTGTTTGTGATGAAGCCGCAGAAAGAAAATACGCTGCGCATTATGTACGTCGGGCCGAATAATCTGCCGGCGGATCGCGAAAGCCTCTATTGGGTGAACGTTAAAGCGATTCCCTCGGCGGCAAAAGACACTAAAGGGAAAAATACCCTGCAGATCGCGGTGCTGAGCCGGATTAAACTTTTTGTCCGCCCGAAAAATCTGCCGATGGCCTCGATCGATGCGCCGGCGAAGCTGCGCTTCCACGAAAGCGGTAATACCCTGACGGTGAAAAATCCCACGCCCTATTATATGACGCTGGTACAGATTCACGCCGGTACCGCAACGTTACCGACGACAATGGTGGCGCCGATGTCGCAGGCGGATTTAAAACTGCCGGCGAACGCGCAGGGAAATATCACCTTCCAGACCATTAACGATTACGGGGCAAACTCGCCCGAACAGAAAGCCATAATAGAATAATAAACAGGTCGGCAAAATAATGACGTTAAAAATAAAATATATCACCCTCGCGGTGATGCAGGTTCTATTTGCCCGCCGTCGGGTATACCGTATTATTTTGCCGGCAACCTTATCGGCATTACCGTTATCCGCGCTGGCGGATAACTATTTTAACCCCGCATTCTTATCGGACGACCCTAACGCGGTGGCCGATCTTTCGCATTTTGAAAAGGGCGATAGCCAGGCTCCGGGTAAATATCACGTTGATATTTATCTGAATAAGCAGCTGGTCTCCACCGAAGACGTGAACTTTAAAGCGGCAAAAGGCGGCCAGGATGATACCGGGCTGGCGCCGTGCTTTACCACCGCGCGCCTGGAACAGATGGGGGTCAATACCAAAGCCTTCCCGGACCTGGCAAAGCTGGCGCCGGAGCAGTGCGTGCCCTTTGCCGCCATACCGGAATCCTCCACCGAGTTCGACTTTGAGCATCAGCAGCTGAACATCAGCGTGCCGCAGGCGGCGCTAAAGCAGAGCGCGCGCGGGTATATCCCCCCGGAAGAGTGGGACCAGGGGATCAACGCGCTGCTGCTGAACTATGACTTTACCGGCGGCAACAGCGGCGGTGATAGCAAAGAGGACAGCTACTATCTCAACCTGCAAAGCGGCCTGAACCTCGGCGCCTGGCGCCTGCGCGACTACTCCACCTGGAACTACACCAGCGGCGAGGGTGAAACGGAGAACAAGTGGGAGCATATCAGCACCTACGTCGAGCGTACGATTGCGCCGCTGAAGGCGGAGCTTACGCTCGGGGAAAGCTACACCCCGTCGGACGTTTTCGACAGCCTCGGCTTTCGCGGCGTCCAGATTGCCTCCGATGACAACATGCTGCCGGACAGCCTGAAGGGCTTTGCGCCGACGGTCCGCGGTATCGCGAAGAGCAACGCCAGGGTCACCATTAAGCAGAACGGCTACGTTATCTACCAGACCTACGTCTCGCCGGGCGCCTTCGCCATCAACGATCTCTACCCGACCTCGTCGAGCGGCGACCTGCAGGTGACGGTAAAAGAGAGCGACGGCAGCGAAAATACCTTTACCGTGCCGTACTCCGCGGTGCCGCTGCTGCAGCGCGAAGGACGACTGAAATACGCCCTGACCGCCGGTAAATACCGCAGCACCAACGATGATCAGGATGAGGTCAATTTTGCCCAGGGAACGGCAATCTACGGCTTGCCGCATGGCTTCACGCTGTACGGCGGTTCGCAGGTCAGCAACGACTACCACGCCTTCGCGCTGGGCGCCGGGCTGAATATGGGGGATTTCGGCGCGGTCTCCGCCGATATCACCCAGGCAAACAGCACCCTCGCCGACGGTAGCCAGCACGACGGCCAGTCGGTGCGCTTCCTGTACGCCAAGGCGCTGAACGATCTCGGCACCAACTTCCAGCTGCTGGGCTACCGCTACTCGACGGAGGGGTTCTACACCCTCGACGAGACGACATATAAAAGCATGAGCGGCTATACCGGCGACAATGAGTGGAAAGATGAGGATCACGACGGTAAGCAGGATAAGCCGGTGTGGACCGATTACTACGATCTCTACTACACCAAAAAAGGCAAAGCGCAGCTTAATATTTCGCAGCAGGTCGGCAAAATCGGCTCGATTTTTGTCACCGGCTCCGAACAGACCTACTGGCACACCGATGAGAAAGATCGCATGTTGCAGGTGGGCTATAACGGCAGCTGGAACGGCATCTCCTATAGCCTGACGTGGAACTACGACAAGTCGCCGGGGGAAGAGGAGGCGGATCAGATCTACGCCTTTAATATTTCGCTGCCGATTGGCCAGTGGCTCTCCAGCAACCATAGCGCGGATATCTACCGTTCGGCCAACACCACCAATATGAGCTTTGGCACCACCACCGATCAGCACGGTAAGACCACGGGTACTACCGGCATCAACGGGACGCTGCTGGCGGATAACAACCTGAGCTATAACGTGCAGGAGAGTGACGGCAACCACGGCACCAGCAACAGCGGCAACGCCAACATGAGCTATCAGGGCACCTACGGTAACCTGCAGGCGGGCTACAACTACAGCGACGGCTACCACCAGGTGAACTACGGGGTCAGCGGCGGCGTGGTGGTTCACCGCAACGGCGTTACCCTTAGCCAGCCGCTCGGCGACACCAACATTCTGGTGAAAGCGCCGGGGGCGGCCGGCGTCGAGCTGGAAAACGCCACCGGGGTGAAAATCGACTGGCGCGGCTACGCGGTGATCCCGTACGCCACCACCTATCGCCAGAACCGCGTAGCGCTGAATACCAACTCCATGGGACAAAACGTCGATATTGACGACGCGGTCACCAACGTGGTGCCGACCCAGGGGGCGCTGGTGCGCGCCGAATTTAACGCCCACGTCGGGGTGCGCGCGCTGATGACCCTGATGCATAACGGCAAGCCGGTGCCGTTCGGCGCCACGGTCAGCCAGAAGGCGGGCAACAGCACCATCGTCGGCGACGACGGCCAGGCGTACCTCGCCGGGCTGCCGCTGAACGGCATGCTGGAAGTGCAGTGGGGCGAGAGCGCCGGACAGCACTGCGTGGTGAAATATCAACTTCCGGAGAGCGCGAAGCAGCAGCCGGTGAATAAAGTCAGTGAACGGTGCCAGTGATGAAACGTATTATCACACTCTCAATCGCGCTAATGGCCTTGATAAAAATAATTAGCCTTCCAGCATATGCTACAACTTATCCTTCGGGCTCATGCTACGTTCCTGATGGACATGCAGCAGAAAACTATGATTTTAATATCAGTGAGGTCGTACCCGATCCTACGCAAAATACAGCTGGAGAAGTTTTACCCGCTATAGTTTCTACCAGTAGTGGAACATTCTCGCTTGAGTGTTCTTGCCAGGAAGGTTCAACCTTTTATACACATCAGTGGACAACAACGGATCTTGTTTCAACAGGAAACTCCGGGAGTTTAACCTTTTATAAGGTTAATGACTATATTTCTGTTGCGTCTGAAATAAAAGACATGTCTGATGGAAAATATTATCCTTTACCGTGGACTAACCATTATAAACCTGCAGGTGCAGCAATGCCGTGTAACGAGGTTAGATCAGATTTCAACACCGGTGATAATATTAGAGTTACGTTCAGAATAGATCGGAAATTTGTTGGGGTGATGAATTTCCCCCATGTAAAAATATTTGATTTATGGTACACCGTCGGCAGTGATTTTATAAAAGGTGCACCCGTAGCTTCAGCCTATATTGATGGTCAAATATCGGTGCCCCAAACCTGCTCCGTTAACGCCGGGCAAATCGTGACCGTCGATTTTGGCTCCTTTATGTCGGGCGAATTTAAAAATAAGGGCCAGATGCCCGCCGGCTACACGCCAAAAACGATTTCGGTACCGATTAAATGTAACGGCATAGAGGCTAATGCTAATTTGACGGTCCGTTTCCAGGCGGACGCTTCAGCGGATGAACCGGCGGCGATTAAGACCAGCAACAACGATGTCGGGGTGCAGATCACCGATAGCAGCGGCAAGGTGATTGAGCCGAACAGCGGTCTGATCCCGTTCCAGCTGGATGATAACCTGCAGGCGACGGTGACCTTCCACGCCGCGCCGATTAGCACCACCGGAAACGCCCCGGCAGAGGGGACCTTTTCGGCGACGGCCTATATTCGCGTTGACTTTGCCTGAAGCGTAAAAAACGCTAAACGGCATATTGGTGGTATGGCAAATCGCGAGCAGGCAATAACGTCAGATGCAATATTAACGATCTGAAAGACAGAAGCAGTAGCCGAACATTATATTTAGTAAAAGGTCTAGTAATGAAAAAATGTGTCACTCTAGCAATAGTACTTATGGCCTTGATAAAATTAAGCAGCGTTCCTGTGTATGCTACCGATTATCCTTCAGGCTCATGCTATATTCCTGATGGTTCTACAAAAGGAACGTATGATTTTAATATCAATACGGTTGTATCCGATCCTACGCAAAACGTCCCCGGAGAGATTTTACCCGCCGTGAACTCGAGTAGTAGCGGTTCATTCTCTGTTGAGTGTTCTTGCCAGAGTGATTCGGTTTTTTATACGCATCAATGGACAACAACGGATCTGGTTTCGTCGGGAGCCTCCGGTGGTTTAAATTTTTATAAAGCCAACGACTATCTTTCAGTGGCAGGAGAAATTAAAAACCCCGGTGACGGCACATATTATCCTTTGCCTTTGGTTGACTTATATAAGCCCGTTGGGAATGGCATGTTATGTAATAGTGTGACTTCAGGCTTTCATTTTGGCAATGATGTTAGAGTTACGTTCAGAGTAGATCGCAAATTTGTTGGAGTGGTAAGTTTCCCACATATAAAATTATTTGATTTATGGTACACCGTCGGCAGTGATTTTGTGGAAGGCTCGCCAGTGGCTACCGCTTATATTGATGGTCAACTATCGGTCCCCCAAACCTGCTCCGTTAACGCCGGGCAAATCGTGACCGTTGATTTTGGCTCATTTATGTCGGGCGAGTTTAAAAACAAGGGCCAGATGCCCGTCGGCTACACGCCAAAAACGATTTCGGTACCCATTAAATGTAATGGCATAGAGGCCAATGCTAATTTGACGGTTCGCTTCCTGGCGGAAGCCTCGGCGGATGAACCGGCGGCGGTTAAAACCAGCAACGATGATGTCGGGGTGCAGATCACCGATAGCAGCGGCAAGGTGATTGAGCCGAACAGCGGTCTGATCCCGTTCCAGCTGGACGACAACCTGCAGGCGACGGTGACTTTCCACGCCGCGCCGATTAGCACCACCGGAAATGCCCCGGCAGAGGGGACCTTTTCGGCGACGGCCTATATTCGCGTTGACTTCGCCTGAGGAAAAAAGATGAAAGCGGCAAAAACACTCTTTCCCCTGTTGCTGGCGTTTGCGGGCGTTCATAGCGCTATCGCCGATGATATTAATACTGGCCAGGTTGAGCTGGATATGACCGGTACAATCGTCGCGGAAAGCTGCGATATCGATACCGCCAGCCAGAACCAGACTATCCATATCGGCGATTTCAGCGCTGGGATATTTAAAAACGTCGGCGATACCTCGGAGTGGAAGCAGTTTGATATCAAATTAAATAACTGCACCTCGGCGATCAGCCAGTCGACGGTGGCCTTTAGCGGCACGTCGGACGGCTCCGACCCATCGCTGTTAGCCCTCTCCGATACCTCCGGCGGCGGCGGAATGGCCAGCGGCGTGGCGATTGAGCTGCTGGACAGCAGTATGAACGCGATTGCGATTAACAGTACCGATAACGGGTACCCGATTACCCAGGGCAATAACGATCTGACGTTTCGCCTGCGCTATAAAGCTACCGCGGTGCCGGTTACGCCCGGCAACGCCTCTTCGGTACTCTATTTTGATGTGAGCTATCAATAATGAAAAAGACGATCCTGCTGTTATCGCTATCCGGCTTGTCCTGCTCAGCGCTGGCCCACGACGGCACCGTAAACATTACCGGCACGATCCAGGGAAACACCTGCACCGTGACCACCGATACCGCGAACCAGCAGGTGACCCTGGGCGACATTGCGGCGAAACAGTTTACCGCGGCCGGCAGCGCCTCCCAGCCGATAGCGTTCACCATCGGGCTGGAAAACTGCGGCAGCGCGGCGTCGGCGGTCTCATTAACCTTTACCGGCGAGGCGGATACGACCAACAGCGCCCTGCTGGCGTTAACCAGCCAGGCGGGCAGCGCCGCGGGCGTCGGGGTGGCGATCTTAGACAGCCAGCGTACGCTGGTGCCGCTGAACAGCGCCAGCAGGCAGTATACGCTCGACCCGCAGCAAACCAGCCAGAACCTCACCTTTTATGGTGAGATGGTGGCGACGAGCAGCCCGGTTACCGCCGGCAGCGTTGACGCCACGACCACCTTTAGCCTGACCTATCAGTAGCCTGTCCATGTTGAGAAAAATCGCTGTACTGCTGGCGCTCAGCGCCTTATCCCTTCAGGCGCAGGCGGGCGTGGTCATCGGGGGAACCCGCTTTATTTATAATGAGGGTAAGCCATCGATATCGTTCCGGGTGATCAATCAATCGCCCTCGCGCTACTTGATTCTGAGCAAAATCGTCGCCGATGGCGACCCGCACGCGGCGGTGCCTTTTGTGGCGACGCCCCCGGTCTTTGCGCTAAACGGCCACAAAGAAAATGAAATTCGCGTGATGTACACCAGCGGCCAGCTGCCGGCGGACCGCGAAAGTCTGTTTTGGGTCACGGTGGCCAATATCCCTCAGGCCGACAGTCAGCAGCAGAATACCCTGCAGATTGCGGTGCGCAGCCGCATGAAGCTGTTTTATCGCCCGAAAGGCATCCAGGGGGATTCACAGCAGGCTTATCGCCAGCTGCGCTGGCAGCGCCAGGGGAAAACGGTAACGGTGCAGAACCCGACGCCGTTTTACGTCACGCTGCTGAATATGCAGGCCAACGGCCAGAGTATCGCCGGGGCCGGGATGGTCGCGCCGCTTTCCAGCCGCTCGGTGGCGTGGTGTCCGGCGCAGGGCGGCTGCGCGCTGCAGTGGCAGACCCTTAACGACTATGGTCGGGCCATGCCGGCCATGCGTATTTCGCCCGATGCGCAGGCCAGGAAGGGGCAATAAGATGCACGCAGAACTCAGGGGAGAGCCGGAAACGGCGGCCTCCCGCTGGCTCCTTATGATGCTGGCGCTGATCCTGCTTGGCGTCATGCATATTGTCCTGCCCAGCACCGGCGGCAGCGGCGCCGATTTACCGGAACCGCTGCTGGTCTGGGGCGTGCTGCTGGTCACGATGGTCGGCTGCGCCTGGTTTTTGCGGCATCAGAGACTGCGCAGCAGCCCGTTCCTGCGCGGCATGGCGCTGGCGGCGTTACTGCTGACGCTGCCCCTGCTCTGGAGCCCCTCCGCCGACTGGCGGCTGGATGCCTTCCCGCGCCTGGCGGGCCTGTGGGCGGGCGTGGCGTTTTATTATCTGCTGCTGAACTGTCGGCTCACGCCGCGTCAGCAGCAGACCGTACTGTGGCTGATCGTCACCGCCACTCTGATTCAGGCGGTTTATGCGCTGGTGGGGATCGGCCATCCGGCTTGGCTGCCGCTGCCGGCGCAGGCGGCGCAGCGCCAGGCCGGACAGTTCGCGATCGGCGTTTTTCTGCAACGCAACGTCACCGGTTCCTTTATTGCCACCGGCGCCGCGGTGCTGCTGTGGCTGACGGTCGACGTCCGCTTTGTCTGCCGCAGCGTCGCGAGGGAGAGATATCGTCAGTGGGGAAGCGCGCTCGGGCTCGGGCTGCTCTACGCCACGCTGACCCTGCTGAAATCCCGCACCGGATGGCTGGGCGGCGTGGTCTGCTGGCTGATGATGGTGACCATTTTTTGCTTCTCGCCGTTACGCCGCTCCGCCGCGCGCGGGGCCCGCTGGCGTGTCGTACTGGCGCCGGTGGCCGGCGTGCTGCTGGGGCTTGCCCTGCTATCGGTCTCGTTACTCAACGCCCTGCATGAACATGACGGCTCGAATCTTGAGCGGGTTTTTATTCTGCAGCAGACCTGGAACATGATACTGCAGCATCCGATCGTCGGCTGGGGCTACGGGGGATACGCCTGGTCCTTTGCCCATTTCGTGGCCGATAGCGTCCCGCCGTTGTCCCGTCGGGTCCCGGGGTTAACCTATCCGCATAATGACCTGCTGTTCTGGTGGGTCGAGGGCGGAGCGGTCGCCCTGCTCGGGCTGCTGGTGCTGGGCGTTAGCGGATTCTGGCTACTGCTGCGCCGCCCCGGCGTACGGCAGCTGGCGCTGCTGGCTTGCCTGATGCCCATTTTGCTGCACACGCAGCTGGAGTATCCGCTGTATCAATCGCCGGTACACTGGTTGTTCGTTCTTATCCTGGTTAACCTGGCCGATCGCTGTCCGTCCGGCGAACAGGCGCCACTGCCCGCATTCACCGCGCCCTCCACGCGGCCGGTACCCTGCGCGCTGATGATCCTGGCCTGCTACGGCGCGCTGCTCACCGGCTGCGCCTTCTGGCAGGGGCACTACCTGACCGCTTTTCAGCAGTCGCCGCAGCGTTTTGCCAGCCGCGTACTGCGGCTGCATGACATCGGCATCGGCAGCGAAAGGCTGCGTAAAGATCGGGCGCTCAGCTATATCATCCGCTATCAGTCGAGCGCTAACGTCGAGGACCTGGAGGCTTTCAACCAGATCGGCAGGCGCTGGATTGCGGTGTGGAACGACGCCGATATGTACAACAATCTTATTAACGTCGAGCGGTATCTTGGGCAACAGAAAAACGCCCGGGCTTTGCGCGAGGAGGCCCGGCGGCTCTATCCTGAGGACCGGCGTTTTTCATCGTAGTGCCGATGCCGGTTATGACCGCGGGCTCAGCGTCGCAGAGGCAGCTGAGCCTTTTTACGTATATTGCGGGTCGGGGCTAAAAAAGCATTGATCGAATATAATTAGCAGTGTAATTATCTCCTGTGGTTTGAAATTGATTTCAAAAATGCCCAACACAGGAGTGTTACCCCATGGACGCACGTAAATGCACTGCCGCAGCGGCTTTACTTCTCGCCTGCACTTCTTCTTTCTGCTACGCCGGCCATACCGGAAAAGTCCGCTTCATTGGCACCGTTGTGGAGTCGGGATGCTGGAACAAGCCCGGTCAAAATGAATTATTCTGTTATCGCGATAAGACCGTTTCTCATTATTCCGCGGCACACGTCAGCAGCGTTTCGCTGGATGTCAGTAATGCCGTGGTGCAAAAAACATTTCTTGATAAACAAAAGCAGCTGGAACAGTTAACGATTAATTACTATTAAGTTTAATGACATTTAAATATCTTCAGCTCATCGGGTTGAAGATATTTATCTCATCTCAAAATTAAGATGTTAGCAAGAAATTACATAATTTTATTATTCTTACAATCTACGATCGTTTTATTACCGCGAGTTGATTGAATCCCCACATATTCCTCTATACTATTCCTCATATATTTTACGCAGAAAAGATATAATATATATGGCTAAGGTGGTTTTGTTTCCGGAGATCTCTTCTTCACTGGAATGGTTAAAAGGGCATGGCGATACAATTCTCCAGTATGGCTGGAACGTGATTGCCGCTTGTATTCTCTTTTTTATCGGCCGGGTTGTCTCAACCTTATTATCTAAAGGTATCGAGAAAATACTTCTGCGGCGCAGGGTAGATATTACGGTTGTCCATTTCTTTGCCGCCCTGGTGCGCTATATCACGCTGGCGTTTGCGGCTATCGCCGCGCTTGGCCGTTTAGGTATAGAAACATCCTCAATTATTGCGGTCATCGGCGCGGCGGGGCTGGCGGTGGGGCTTGCGCTGCAGGGATCGCTATCAAACTTTGCCGCTGGCGTACTGTTAGTCACGCTACGTCCTTTCCGGGCCGGAAACCTGGTGCAGATCGGCGCCATTACCGGAGTGGTGGAAACCGTACATATATTTTCCACCACCTTACTCACCGCGGATAATAAAGACGTGGTGATCCCGAACGGCAAAATTATCGCCGACAGCATCGTTAACTATTCGCGCCATCCCTTCCGGCGTATCGATTTGATGATTAGCGTCGGCTACGATAGCCGAATTGCGGAAGTGAAGCGCGTTATTCTGGCGGTCATCGATGCTGACAAACGCATCGATCGGCAGCGTGATACCACCGTTCGTCTGGCCGAACTTGGCGCCTCGTCACTTAATTTTACCGTGCGCGTGTGGGTGAAAAACACCCACTACTGGGATACCTATTACGATCTGCTGGAGAATATTAAAGAGGCGCTGGACGAACATCATATTGCGATTCCTTATCCGCAGATGGATATTCGCGTCGCCGGCACGGTACCGACGTTATCCTGATGGCTGAGATGATATGAATGCGAAAGGGATGGGTTGTATGGCTGTCTGTTTCCTGCTGACGGGCTGCGGCAGCGTCATGGGAAGAACCTCTTTGGCGGAGGGCGAAACGTGGTATCCAGGGGTTAAAACGGATATCGCGGTGATCCGCGGTGACAGCGAGTATGATTATAATTATCTTCAGGGGACATTATGGACTCTGGATACGCCGCTGTCGTTTATTGGTGATACGCTGATGCTGCCGATTGATTATTTTCACGGCCCGTGGTCAATTCACTCCGGAAAATAAAAAATATATTATAAAATGGTGTTAATTCATTATGAGTTCTATTTTAGATGTGGCCGTAATGTCCCCGAATCGCTATTTCTGTCTGGGGCTAAGTAGCCTGCAAGAACAAAAGTCACTGACCGCCATTCGGCTGCACTTTTGTCATGATCTGAAAAGCTTAAAAACGCTAATGGAGAGCATTGCGCTCTCCGGCGTGCTAATGGAAACGTTTGGTGAAGGAGAAAACATCTACGATGCGTTTGTTTTTGGCGATTATCTAAAAAGGCAGGCCAGAGACATCGCCGTGTTTGTTTTCCGCTCATTCTGGAGCAGCCTTTCCGATTTGCCGCACTATGCGCGCTATCATGTTTCCTCAACTGAAGATGAAATATGGCAATATTTTACACTGATACTGAAGGGCTACCATTGTAATAATTATATCTCCCGCTGGGAGGCCCTGCTGACCCATAAAGAGTATCAAGTTATCAGGATGCTGTGCTGCGGAAAGCAGTATCATCACATAGGGAAATCACTGGGTATTACGATTAAAACCGTGAGCACGCATAAAATCAAAGCGCTGAAAAAACTCGGCGCGCCCAGCATGTCATCTTTAATTCTACAATTTAAACGCTAATGGTCGCGCGCCGTAGGCTGCCGTGGCCAGGCGTTCATAGGCCATCCCCGGATCCCCGCATGCTGCGTATTTATCGCGCCAGCCAACGCCATCCCGCAGCAATAGCATAATCTCTTATTCTCCCTTCCTGTATTCTGCTTTCCTGTTGATGGTGTCCGTAATATATTCTCGCCAGGTTTTAATAAAAACCCCTAATAGGGTGATGAATTTGCGAAGGCTAAACGTGATTCCATGTAACAAAGCAACATGTGAACTGGCTTACATTTTCAACCGCGCTCGCCATTTATAGTGAGCGCCAGTGTTAGGGGGCGTATTCAATCATCATGGCATCCATTAAAGACGTAGCGAAAAGAGCTGGGGTCTCGACGGCGACCGTGTCGCGAGTGCTCAACAATCATCCCAGCGTCGTGCCGGAAACGCGGCAGGCGGTGCGTGATGCGATGGATTATCTCTGCTATGTCCCCAGCAAGAGTTCGTTTCAGCTTAGCGGGAAATGTTCAGGGCTGATTGGTGTGGTTTTGCCTAATCTGGTGAATCCTCACTTCTGTGAACTGTTGGCGACGGTGGAAGAAGAGGCCCGGTATATCGGCAAATCGGTGATCGTTAAAACGCATCAGAACCAGCCGCAGCAGGATAAACATATTATTCAGACCTTAGTGGGGATGGGCATTGACAGCTTGCTATGGGTGCCGACAGAGGCTGAAGCCGAACTTTCAGAATGGTTAAGCATTACCCGGATCCCGGTCGCCGTTGTCACCCAGGTGTCCCGGTTCTTCAATTCCGTATCGATTAACCAGGATCGGGGGGCGGAAAGTATTGCGGAACATTTTATTCATACGGGCCATCTTTCATTTGGCTTTGTTGCCCAGGAAGGGGTGGATAGCCGCAAGGTCTCGTCGTACAGCAAAAAAATAGCGAGTCACGGTTTAAAGCTTGCTAGAGATAATTCGTTCTGGATAGCCAAAGGCGAGGGTGAAAAGATATCAGGCCATATTAGTATTCTTGATGACATTATCGAGAAACTCAGCGAGCCGACGCGAACCTGTACATGTCTGTTAGTGTATAACGATATTGCGGCAAACTATATTATCGATGGGCTAAAAGAAAAGGGCATCTCCGTTCCTGAAGATATTGCAATTGCCAGCTTTGATAATACCCTGCTGGCGCAAACTAAAAAAATCACCAGCGTTGCACAGCCGGTAAATGAAATTGCTCACCTCGCGTTTCAGATGGTGAAACATCAACAGCAGCCGGACAGTATTGAAATGCACGAAATTGTCTCGCGGTTAATTATTCGTGAGAGCAGCGTAAAAATTAATATTACTTCCCTGTAAGGGATTTATGTTTAGAAATGGCGCGACATTTGGCGCCATGGGCTCCTTTTAACAAAAAATAGGTATATTTATGTCTGCTACCGCAATGGAAAAGCCAAGCGCTTATGAAAAGCTGGGGCTGAGGGAGAAGATCGGCTACGGCATGGGTGACGCTGGTTCAGGAATGATATGGAGCGTACTGGCCCTCTATCTTACGTGGTTTTATACCGATGTATATGGCCTGAACGCCGGGGTGGTGGGCACATTATTCCTGGTTATCCGCATCTTTGACGCTTTTAGCGATCCGCTGATGGGGGCCATCTGCGACCGCACCGTGACGCGCTGGGGAAAATTCCGTCCATGGATATTATGGATGGCGTTTCCGTTTGGTCTGGGCGCGGTACTGATGTTCACGACCCCAGAACTGAGCATGAACGGCAAGATTGTCTATGCCTGGGTTACCTATCTGGTCATGTCGCTGATTTATACCGCGATTAATATTCCCTATTGCTCGGTCGGCGGCGTCATTACGCTCAATCAGAAAGAGCGCATGGGCTGCCTGTCGTGGCGCTTTTTCCTTAATGGCCTGGCAACATTAATTATCTCCTCCTCTATTCTGCCGTTAACGGACTGGCTGGGTAACGGCGACCGCGCCTCAGGTTTCCAGCTAACCATGATCATTATGGGCGGTGCGGCAACGCTGATGTTCCTGTTCTGCTTTTCCAGCATTAAAGAGCGGGTGGTGTCGGTTAAGCAAAACGAGTCGTTGAAGAAAGACCTGCGGGATATTATCAAAAACGATCAGTGGCTCTTGATGATCACTATTACCTTCCTGAACGTTTTCCCGGCATTTATCCGCGGCGGCGTCACTATCTATTATGCTACTTACGTCATGAAAGAGTCGGTCGGGTTTATTACCTTCTTTATGGCGCTGGGCGTGGCCTGTAATATGCTGGGCAGCGTGCTTGCCAAACCGCTGACCGATCGTTTTGATAAGCTGGCGCTGTTCCGCATTATTAATATTATTCTCGGCATTCTCTCATTTGCGCTGTGGTTTGTTGATCCGCAATCCCTGACCCCGCTGATGACGCTATTCATCATTATTAACGTTCTGCATTTAATTCAGTCTGGCCCCATTCTGTGGGCAATGATGTCCGATGTCGATGACTACGGCGACTGGAAATTTGGTAAACGCCTGACCGGCATCTCCTTCGCGGGAAACCTGTTTATGCTCAAAATGGGGCTGGCGGTCGCCGGCGCTATCGTCGCCTGGATTCTGGCGTTTACCGGCTATGTCGCGAATGAGCCGCAGCAAAATTCGCAGACCATTCAAGGCATTATCATGATGTTCTCACTGCTGCCGATGGTGAGTTATTTCATCAGCGCGTATCTGGTGCGCTACTTCAAGCTGAATAACGCGTTCCTTGAGAAAATCAAAACGGATCTTGCAAAACGTGAGCTGGAAAAAGGTCGCGGTCAACCACAGGAGGTTCAGGATGTCCCTGTCATTTAATATTAAACAAGGTCAGCGCATTGATTTGTGGCTGAAAGCGTCCGAACCGGCGGCGCAACCCCTGTTTTCTATTCGCGTGAACGGTCAGGTTGTATTTAAGATTCAGGAGGCGCCGCGCTACTTCCAGTATTTTACCTGGACCTCGTTTCAGGACGGCGTTGCCACCCTGGAGTGGCTGCCGGAATATAGCGAGATATCGCTTTGTTACACCTGGCATCCGGATTCACTGCGCGCGCGCGGCGTTACCTTTATCGCGACAGCCGGGCAGGATTTGCGCCTGATGAGTGGTCAGGATATTGCTGACGAGTATCTGCGGGAGCCGCTGCGTCCGGCATTGCATTTCTCGCCCCGTACCGGCTGGATGAACGACCCTAACGGGCTGCACTACAAGAACGGCGAGTGGCATCTGTTTTACCAGTATCATCCGCACTCCAGCCAATGGGGCCCCATGCACTGGAATCATGCGGTGAGCCGCGATCTGTATCACTGGCGGCATTATCCGGTTTTCCTCCAGCCAGAGCAGAATCTTTCGGCGCTGGGCGCGACGGGCGGCGCGTTTTCCGGCAGCGCGTATATTGATAAACAAGGAAAAACCCGCTTCTGGTATACCGAACGGCTCCCGGCTTACGATCTGTATCGCGGCTACCGGGAAGTGCAGAAAATGGCCGTTGCGCACGACGACTACGATAAGCCGGAATGGGTGAAAACCGTCTTAACCGACCTGCCTGCGGGCGTGGACTGCGATTTCCGCGATCCAAAAGTGTGGTACGAAGAGGCCGATGCCACTTTTTATATGATCCTCGGCGCGTCGGTAAACGGCGATCCGGCGATGCTGCTCTTTCACTCTGCGGATAGTGAACGCTGGACGTTCCATCATGTGCTGTATGTCGCTCCCGGCTATTTTCGCGAAAACGGCGGTCGCTGCGTCGAATGCCCGGATTTCTTCTGCCTGGATGGCGTATGGGTATTAATTATCGGCGTCGTTGGCTATACGGAGCCGACAACCGGGCGGCATAATTTGCTTTTTGCCCAGACCGGTACTTTCCGGAACGGCTATTTCACGCCGTCCGAGCAGCCGCTACAGACTTTAGATTTCGGTACGGATTTCTACGCCCTGCAAACCTGGGGCGAGGACGACCGAAGAATCGGCTTTGCCTGGTTATATAACTGGGCGACGCAGAAACCGGTGGATTCCGCTTACTCGGGGGAAATGTCGCTCCCGCGTCGCTTTCATCTCAATGCGCAGCAGCGGCTATGCATGATGCCGGAGCTGCCGCCGGAATCATTGGTCGTCAGCCGCCATGCGCTGGATGACGGTGATATCTGGGTTAATGAGAAAGGCTGTAAAGCCGGCATTGTAACCTTTATGCCTGCCGGTGGTTTCCGTTTGACGTTAACGGGCGATAGCGGCCAGCAAATCATCCTCGAACAGGAGGGTAAAAATCTGACGCTATATGAAAAAGGCCGGGACGATGGGCGTTACCGCGCGCCGGTGGCCGGCGTCAGCGACGTCACCCTGTGTTTTGATGCCGGGATTGTTGAGGTCTTCGCAAATCAGGGCAGCGTATGCGGTACGCGACGCTATTACTCATGCAGTCAGCTCACCCGGATCCAGCTCTCCGGCGCGCCGGCACAGCTTACGCAATATCGCTCGACGTATTCGCAGGAATAAGCAAAGTCAAATTTAAGCGTTGATGTTCGATTTCTTATTATCATTAGAGGCGGTTTTTCATGGTACGTAAAAATTATTATGATGTTACGCAGTGGCACGTCGGCAACCCGTATGAGGATATTGGCGAAGTCATTAACAGTATTCTCGCCGATATTAAATCGCGACAAACTGAAACCGATATTAACGACGGGGGTAAACCGGGCGCCGCGATTTATATTCCGCCCGGCGATTATCATCTGAAGACGCAGGTCTTAATTGATATCAGTTATTTAAAAATTATGGGTTCCGGGCATGGTTTTGTCTCCTCGAGCATTCGCTTTAATACGCCGGCGGACGAGTGGGCGAATTTGCACGATATATGGCCGGGCGGGAGCCGTATCCTGGTCGATCTCTGCCCGCAGCCCGGCGATGAAGAACACGCTGGCGCTGCATTTTACGTGAAACGCAGCGGGGCGCCGCGTATCAGTTCGGTGGCGTTCGAAAACTTCTGTATCGATGGTCTGCACTTTGTTGATGATGGGCTGGGAAACAACGACCCGGAAAATAGCTATACGAACGGCAAAACCGGGATTTATATAGCCAGCGCGCAGGACGCTTTCCGCATTACCGGGATGGGATTTATCTATCTGGAGCATGGCCTCACCACGTACAATAGCGATGCAATGGCGATCCATAATAACTTTATCGCCGAATGCGGTAACTGTATCGAGCTGCGTGGCGCCGGGCAGGCTTCAAAAATAACCGATAACCTGATTGGCGCGGGCTATAAAGGCTATTCTATTTACGCGCAAAACTTCGGAGGGTTATTGATTTCTACCAACAATATTTTCCCCCGTGGCGCAAGCAGCGTGCACTTATCGGGCGTGGTCCGCTCTAGCATCACCAGCAATCGATTCCATTCATTTTATCCGGGAATGCTCGTTCTCGAGAACAACTGTGCGGAGAATCTGATCTCGGCAAACCATTTCTTGCGCGATCGTGAACCCTGGCCGCCGATGCAGGCCTATGACAACGGCCTGGATGATGCCTATGGCTTGCTGCATATAAACGGCAGTAATAATTCGGTTATTGCTAATCATATTTCCGAAACGATTGATGTCCAGTATCTCAAGCCGCAGGGAATAAAACCGGTCATCATCCGCCTTGTTTCCGGCAAAGGGAATTATATTGCGAATAACCATATCGTGGCGACCACGGAGACGTCAGCGGCGCAGGCGCAGCCCTCCGAAGAGGATGCCTGCTTTGCGGCGCAGGTCAGCGCTTTGCTGACGACGGCCAGGTTAAAAGAACTCGATGCGGTCGCCGTGCAGGTAGAAAAAGAATCCGCGCAAAACACGATACTTGATAGCGGCAGTGACGCACAGGTGGTCATAGACCGAGCGCGTAATGCCTTCAGGGCGACACCGGTTGCTGGAAATTAATATTCACTCTGTTTGTTAATCCGTATAGCGAATGACGTTATTTAAGGAGGCAGATTACACGTTATTTCATTCATTCTTCTGCTAAATAAAAATCAAAATATAAAAGGTGAATATTTTTATTCACCTTATCCCACCTTTTACCTCTGGGAAAATAAAAATGAATAAAACAACATTATCAATAGCGCTAGGCTTGTGTTTAATAACGGGATCGGCGGTCGCGAAAAATAATCAACTGACGCTGGAACAACGAATGGAACAGCTTGAAGCGCGGCTTGCCGCCGCGGAAAGCCGGGCGACGGTAGCGGAAGGCCAGGTGCGGGATTTACAGGCGAAGCAGAATGCCGCTATTCAGGCGGCGCAAACCCGTGTGCCGGTAAACAGCGCGGCGGCAACCGCGGAGAGTAAAAAGAATCTTAGCGTCCCGGAGCTGAAATTATCCGGCTATGGCGATCTGAAAATCTACGGCGACGTGGAGTTCAACATGGACGCGGAAAGCAAACACGGCCTGCTGGCGATGACCAACGCCGATGTCGGCAGCGATCCCACCTACGATAAGTGGGATTTAAACGGCCGTATCCTGCTCGGCTTCGACGGTATCCGCAAAACGGATAACGGCTATTTTGCCGGTTTCTCTGTCCAGCCGCTGGCGGATATGACCGGCTCGATGAACCTCGACGACGCGGTATTCTTCTTTGGTCAGGAGAACGACTGGAAGGTGAAAGTGGGGCGCTTTGAAGCGTACGATATGTTCCCGCTGAATCAGGACACCTTCGTCGAGCACTCCGGTAATACCGCCAACGACCTCTACAGCGACGGCCATGGCTATATCTATATGATGAAAGAGGGTCGCGGCCGCTCTGACGCAGGCGGCAACTTCCTGCTGAGCAAGCAGCTTGATAACTGGTATTTTGAGCTCAACACCCTGCTGGAAGACGGTACGTCGCTGTACGACAACGGTGGCTACCATGGTCGTGATATGGAGCAGAAAAAGAACGTCGCCTATTTGCGCCCGGTGGTGTCATGGGCGAAAGACGAATTTTCCGTTGCCGCGGCCATGGAAGCGAACGTGGTGCAGAACGCCTACGGCTATAAAGATGCCCAGGGCAACTTTATCGATCAGTCGGGGCGCACCGGCTATGGCCTGACTATGACCTGGAACGGCCTGAAGCGCGACCCGGAGGACGGGGTGGTGGTTAATCTGAACACCGCTTATATGGACGCCAGCAACGAACAGGATTTGACCGCCGGGGTGAACGCGCTGTGGCGGCGCTTCGAGCTGGGATATATCTACGCGCATAACAAAATCAGCGATTATGCCGGGGTGATTTGCGATAACGACTGCTGGATTAAGGATGAAGGCACCTACAATATTCATACCTTCCACGCGTCGTATCAAATTCCGAACGTGATGAATATGCAGAACTTTAATATCTATCTCGGCGCCTATTACTCCATTCTCGACAGCGACGAGAAGCTGAGCCAGGGGGATGACGACGATCGCTACGGCGCGCGGGTGCGCTTTAAGTACTTCTTCTAAGCGCTTGAAACGGCTGCCCCGCTCAGCACAACGGGGCAGCCATAGTTTTACTCCAGATAAAACACCTCTTTAAGCTCCGCGCTTACCGGACTGTTGTCCGGATTGGCAGGCATCACATCGCGCATATGCTGCCACCAGCGCTGGCACACATCGGTGCCGGCGACGGCGTCCCAGCGCGCTTCGGATTCAATCTCCACCGTGGCGAACAGCAGATGGCGCTCTTTATCGAGATAAATCGCGTAGTGGTGCGCGCCGTGGGCTTTCAGCACCGCTTCCAGCTCCGGCCAGATGGGGTTATGACGGCGCTGATACTCTTCATGCGCGTCCGGGTTTACCTGCATCACGAAAGCTTTACGGATCATAATGCCTCCAGATAGAGTTCGCGGACTTCATCGCGGCTGGCGGTGCGCGGATTGCACGGCGCGCACGGGTCGGCCAGCGCTTTATCCAGCCAGCCTTCAATATCGGCTTTGCTGACGCCAAGCTGGCTGAAGCCTTGCGGAATGCCGACGCGTTTGCTCAGCGCGCGGATGGCGTTGATGGCCTCCATGCTGGCCGCTTCATCGCTCATACCGCGAGTATCGACGCCCATCGCCTGCGCCACGCGCGCGAAGCGGGCAACCGCGTTCGGCCGGTTAAAGTTTTCGATGATCGGCAGCAGGATGGCGTTGCACACGCCGTGCGGCAGGTTGTGGGTAGCGCCCGGCTGATGGGCCAGCGCGTGCACCAGGCCGAGACCGGCGCTGTTAAACGCCATGCCCGCCAGATACTGGCCAAACGCCATCTGCTCGCGGGCTTCAAGGTGGTGTCCATCGTCGACGGCTTGCGGCAGCCACAGGTTGATCAGGCGAATCGCTTCCAGGGCGTTGGCATCGGTCAGCGGATGCGCGCCCACGGAAACAAAGGCTTCAATGGCGTGGGTCAGCGCGTCCATGCCGGTGGCGGCGGTAATGGATGGCGGGATATCCAGCATCACGCTGGCGTCATCGACGGCGATATCGGGAATGATATTGGGGTCGATAATCACCTCTTTTACCTGGCGCTCGGCGTCGATAATAACCGCGTTGCTGGTCATCTCCGCCGCGGTACCGGCGGTCGTGTTGATGGCCACCAGCGGCACACCGGCGTTTTTCACTTTGCCGACGCCGGAGTAGGCGGTCGATGGCCCCGGGTTGGCGGTGAGGATTTTTATCGCTTTGGCGGTATCAATCGGGCTGCCGCCGCCGAAGGCGATAAGGTAATCACACCCGGCCTCGCGATACTCCGCGTAGCCTTTTTGCACCAGCGCTTCCGTTGGGTTAGGGAACACCTCGTCAAACAGATGGTAAGACATCTGCTGTTCATCCAGGGCGGTAAACAGGCTGTCGAGCAGCCCCAGCTTCACCAGCTGACCGTCGGTGACGATCAGCGCTTTGCCCCAGCGTTTACCCGCCACCAGCTTGACCATATCGCCGATTGCGCCCGCGCCGTGGAGGCTGATTTTGGGCAGTGCCAACATAAAACTCATGATAATTCTCCTTAATGTTGATTTTGGGTAATCCGTTTCCCTTCACCCGCCCCCGGGTCGCGGCTGGCGCCTTACCCGGGCTACACGTACCGGTCAGATTAGGGTGAAGGGGAAATTAAATTCGTCTTCGCTGCATCATCCGCCGGGTAATAATCGGCAGCGAGATCACCACGATCAGCATCGCGCCGATAATGATCGACATCACGATCCCCGGCACGTTGAGTAGGCTCAGGCCAAACGTCACCAGCCCCATCAGGAAGGCGGCGATAATCACCCCCACCATGCTGCCGGAGCCGCCGAGAATATTGACGCCGCCGAGCACCGCCATCGTGACGACCGCCAGCTCCCAGCCCATCGCCAGCGTCGGGCGGGTGCTGCCGAGCCTCGAGGTCAGCAGGACCGCCGCCAGCCCGGCCATCAGCCCGACCAGCGCGAACAGCACCAGATTGTGGCGCTTGACGTTGATTCCGGAGAACCAGGCTCCGGTCGGGTTATTGCCGATGGCGTAGGTCCGGCGACCAAAGTTGGTTTTATGCAGCAGGAAGGTAAAGGCGGCGGCGAGGAGGATAAACAGCGCGAACTCAAAAGAGAGCGCCCCCCACACGTAGCCCTGGCCGAACCAGGCGAAGCTGTCCGGGTAGTGATTGAGCGCCTTGTCGCCCAGCAGAATGTAGGTTATTCCGCGATACAGGCTCATGGTGCCGATGGTGATCACAATCGACGACAGGTTAAAGCGCGTCACCAGGATACCGTTGAACAGGCCGCACAGCAGCCCAACGCCCAGCCCGACGGCCACCAGCAGCGGCGTATCCATACCCGCCGCCGCGCAGAAGCCCATCGCCGTTGAGCTCAGCGCCATCGTCGAGGCTACCGAAAGGTCGATCTCTCTGGCGATAATCAGCATCGCCATCGGCAGCACGATGATCGCTTTTTCGGTAAAGTTAAACGTGGCGTCCGACAGGTTCCAGATATTAAGGAAGTAGGGTGACGCCAGGGCGTTAACCACGAATACCGCCAGGGTTACCGCCAGCAGAAACCCTTCCCAGCACAGCAAGCGGCGCAGCGGCGACGGCGCGGCCGGGGCGCTTTTCATCTCTTCAGACATCATTATTTTGCTCATGATTTCACCGCCTGTTTCTGCCGCGCCAGCGCCGCGTTGCGCAGGATTAATCGTCCGCTACCTTTATTACCGCGTTCGTTAAGCAGCACCGCAATGACGATCACCGCGCCGGAAATGGCCATTTGCCAGAACGGCGAAATGCCAATCACCGGCAGCGCGTTATTGATAACGCCGAGGAACAGCGCGCCGCACAGGCAGCCGAGCACGCGACCGGTTCCGCCCATGGTGCTGATGCCGCCGATGACGCAGGCGGCGACCACCTGCAGTTCAAAACCGTTGGCGACATCGACATAGGCGACGGCGAAGCGCGAGATCCACAGATAGCCGCAGAACCCGGCCAGCGCGCCGGAGAGGCAGAAGCTGACAAACTGCATTTTCCCGGCGTTAATCCCGGTGTAGTACGCCGCCGTCGCGTTGCCGCCCGCGGTGTACAAGGCCCGGCCGGTGCGGCTGTAGCGGAGGAAATAGCCCACCAGCAGCAGCGCGGCGATGGCGCACCAGCTCAGCAGCGGCAGCCCCAGCAGCGAGGCGCGCGGCAGGCCGAGAAAATCGGCGCTCATCTGGTGCGAGTTAACCCAGCCGCCGTCGGAAAGCAGGAAGATAATCCCGCGATAAATACTCATGGTGCCCAGCGTGACCACGATGGCCGGAATGCCGAGCCGCCAGACCAGCAGGCCGTTAATCATCCCCATCAGCAGGCCAAGCAGGGTCGCCAGCGCCAGCAGCGCCGCCACCGGGATACCCGGATAGTGGGCGTTGAGCAGCGCGACGATCATCCCGGTCAGCGCCAGATTGGCGGCCATCGACAGATCGATGCCTTTGGTGAGCAGTACCATCATCTGGCCGAGGGCGAGGACGATCAGAATGGCGGTGTCGTTAAACATCTCCACCAGATTGACCGGCGAGACGAACGACGGCGCCCGGCTGCCGATAGCGCCGATCAGCAAAACGATCACCGCCGCCAGCAACGCTTCGCGGTGTTTAAGCAACTGTTTACCCATTACGCTGCCTCCCGACCGGCGCCGCTGGCGGCGCTGACGATGGTTTCCGCCGTCGCTTCACCGGCGCGATACTCGGCCACCATCAGCCCTTCGTGCATCACGATAATCCGGTCGGCCATGCCCATCACTTCCGGCAGCTCCGAAGAGACCATAATGACCGCCAGCCCCTGGCTGACCAGCTCGGACATAAACTGGTGCACCGCCGCTTTGGAGCCGATATCGATGCCTTTGGTCGGTTCGTCGAGGATAATCACCTCGGGATGGGTCGCCAGCCATTTGCCGATCACCACTTTTTGCTGATTGCCGCCGGAAAGGGTCTCCACCGGCTGCCGCCAGCTAAAGGCCTTAACCTGCAGGCGCGAGGCGTACTCGTCCGCCAGCCGCCATTCGCGGGCGTCGTTAAGCACGCCGCCGGGGTTCAGTTTGCTGAGCTGCGGCAGGCTGATGTTCTGGGCGATCGGCAGGGCGATAATTGCTCCCTGCTTCTGCCGCTCTTCCGGCACGCAGACGATACCGGCGCCGATCGCGTCGGCCGGCTGGCGAAAGCGCATCGGTTTTCCCTTCAGCACGATATCGCCGGAAGAGGGATGCGAGACTCCGGAGAGCGCCTGCATCAGCTCGGTGCGCCCGGCGCCCACCAGCCCGTAAAAGCCAAGGATCTCCCCTTTGCGCAGGCTGAAGCTGATATGGGCGAACTCGGTGGGGTGGCAGAGGTCTTTCACCTCCAGCACCGTTTCCCCTGGGATACAATCGACTTTCGGGTAGGTTTGGGTAATCGCGCGGCCCACCATCATCGCCACCATCCGCTCTTCGGTGATGTCGTTAATCGCACCGGAGCTGACGTACACGCCGTCGCGCAGAATGGTGTAGTAGTCCGCCAGCTCGAAAATCTCATCGAACTTATGCGAAATAAACAGGATCGCTTTGCCGTCCTGCTTCAGGCGCTCAACGATCTGATAGAACTCCAGAATTTCATGCTGCGAGAGCGCGGCGGTCGGCTCATCGAGGATCACCACCTGAGCTTCAAAGGAGAGCGCCCGGGCGATGGCGACCATATGGCGTTGGGCGATACTGAGGGTTTTCAGCGTCGCGCGCGGGTCAATCTGTACCTCGAGGCGGGTGAGAATTTCGCTGGCTTTGCGGTGCATGGCGGGCCAGTCGAGCTTCTTCAGCAGGCCGCGATGCAGATACTGGCCGACGAAGATATTTTCGGTGACCGAGAGTTCGTCGAACAGCACGGTTTCCTGATGAATCGCGGTGATCCCGACCTTATGCGCCGACTCCGGGTTCGGCAGTTGGATAGGGATCGCTTTATAGAGAATCTCGCCCTCTTCGGGCTGATAAATGCCGGTCATCACTTTGACCAGCGTCGATTTCCCCGCGCCGTTTTCGCCGATTAAAGCGGTCACTTTGCCGGGCCAGAGATCGAGCTGTACGTTTTCAAGGGCGCGCACACCGGGAAAAACCTTGGTGATGCCCTTCAGCGACAGCAGTGGGGTGGATGCTGACATGATAGTTCTCCGTAAAATCACCCCTCACCCTAACCCTCTCCCCAAAGGGGCGAGGGAACCGTTCAGTGCTCGCTGGCAGCAGTGCGCAGAGGGCCTGACTTTCTCCCTCTCTTTTGGAAGAGGGCCGGAGTGAGGAAACAGGGTTAGAAAATTTTCGAGAACTTATCGATGTTGCTCGCATCGTAGACGAACGGTTCGGCCATCGCGCCGCTACCGTCGGCGTCCAGCTTCACTTTGCCCAGCTTGCCCATATTGGCTTCGGTTTTGGTCGCCGTGCCTTTGACTAAATCGTCGGCCAGATACGTGGCGGCGTAGCCGAGGTCAATCGGGTTCCAGATGGCGAAGCTTTTGCTGGCACCGGACTTAATCGCCCCGGCCATTTCCGACGGCAGCCCCAGCCCGGTGACGTAGACCTTGCCGATTTTGCCCTGATCTTTCACCGCCTGCGCGGCGGCCACGATCCCCACCGACGAAGGCGAAACGATCACTTTCAGGTCAGGATATGACTTCAGCAGGCCCACCGCTTCGCGGTAGCTTTTATCCGACAGATCGTCCCCGTAGGCGACGGTCACCAGATTGACGGACGGGTACTGCGGCAGCACCTTTTTCATCTCCTCAATCCAGATGTTCTGGTTGGTGGAGGTTGGGGTGGCGCTTAAAATCGCCACATCGCCTTTTTCCACGTTCAGCGCCTTCAGCGCATCGGCGGCGAGCTTAACGTTGGTTTCGCCAATCAGCGCGTTATTGGACGGATTAAGATGGATCTGGCGGCCCGCCGGCGCGACGCCGGAGTCCCAGGAGACCACCTTAATACCGCGCTGCATCGCTTTTTTCAGTACCGGCACCACGGCGTCGGGATCGTTAGCGGAAATGGCGATCGCATCCACCCCCTGGGCGATCAAACCATTCAGCACTTCGATCTGCGCTTCGGCGGTGGTGGTGGTCGGGCCGGTATAGATCACTTTGACATCGCCTAACTCTTTGGCCGCTTCCTGCGCGCCGACGTTCGCTGCTTCGAAGAATCCATTTCCCAATGATTTCGCCACGAGGGCGATTTTGACTTCGGCTAAAGCGGAACCGGACAACGCCAGGATGGCAACGGTGAGGATCAAGCTTGTGTTTGTTTTCATTGCTTTTACTCCACATGAGTTAGTTTGTAGGGTTTGCAGGTGATTTTTTCGCCCCGTCTCGGTGAGCGGGGCGCGATGTTGTTATGGATAAAGGTCTAACGCGGACTGCAGGGGTTGAACGTTGAAGCGTTTGCCAAGGGCGACCAGCTCTTCGCGGGTGATGGTTTGTTTCATCCCGCCCATTGAGTAAACTTTCACCAGCACCTCGGCGGATTTCTCAGCGGTATCGATCAGGCCGAAGGTTTCGTCCAGATTGGGGCCGCTGCCGAAAACGCCGTGGAACGGCCACAGCACCAGCGAATGTTTCTGCATCGCCTCGGCGGTGGCCTGGCCGATTTCGTCGGTGCCCGGCACCATCCACGGCAGGATGCCGACGCCGTCCGGGAAGACCACCAGGCATTCGGTACTCCCTTCCCACAGCTTGCGGGTAAACAGATCGCTGTTGTTCTCCAGCACGTAGGTCAGGGCGATCAGATTGGTGGCGTGGCAGTGCATGATCACCCGGTCTTTACCGTTGGTCAGCCGGATGCGCTCGCTGTGCGACAGGAAGTGCGCCGGCAGCTCGGATGTTGGCACCGCATCGTTGGTCAGGCCCCAAAGAATATGGTATCCCGCGCCGTCGCTGTCGACTTTCACCACCCCGAGGTTCGCCGCCGGGTCGAGCTGGACGTTACGGAAGAATTTACCGGAACCGGTGACGATAAACGGCTGGTTAGCCAGCGTCGGCATCGGCTGGCTCAGGGCGATATAGCGCGGTTTAGCGTGGAAATCCGCCGCGTAGGGTTCGATATCCGCTTCGTCGAGGCGCAGCGTCAGGTTGCCGCCGTTGCGCTCGTCCCAGCCTTTCAGCCAGGCGTCGGAAGTGGCTTTAATCATGCCCTGGACGAACCAGGCGTCGATAATGGTCTGCATAGTCTTGTCTTTCCTGTTGATTCGGCGCGGGGTTGGCCCCTCGCCCTGAATATGTGCGAGCCCCGGATTGCGCCGTAAACGGCTTATCCGGGCTACCAGTTCGTAGCCCGGCCGCGACCCGGGGAACGTCCGGGCATTACCCGCGCTGGCTCAGAACCGCATTTTCATAAGCGCGTACGTTATCCAGCCACTGGCTGCCTGCCGGCGTATCGTGACGCTGACAGTACATCTCCCAGATGGCCTGCCACGGCAGGCACTTCTGCTCTTCCAGCAGCGCCAGACGGGCGGTGTAGTCGCCGTCGACTTCCAGCTGACGCAGCTGGGCGGTCGGTTCCAGCAGGGCGCGCAGCAGCGCTTTCTTCATATTGCGCGTGCCAATCACCCACGCCGCGATGCGGTTAATCGAAGCGTCGAAGAAATCGAGGCCGATATGCACGCGGTCGAACAGATCGTGACGGATGATTTCGCTGGCGATGGCCTGGGTTTCGTCATCCAGCAGCACCACGTGGTCGCTGTCCCAGCGTACCGGACGGCTGACGTGCAGCAGCAGGCGCGGGATATAGAGCATGGCGGCGGAGATTTTGTCGGAGATGACCTCCGTCGGGTGGAAGTGGCCGGCATCCAGGCACAGGGCGGTCTGGCGGCTGGTGGCGTAGCCCATATAGAACTCATTGGAGCCGACGGTGTAGCTTTCCGCGCCGATACCGAACAGTTTGCTCTCGACGGCATCAATGTGGTGCGCCGGGTCGAGTTTCTCGCTGATCACTTCATCGAGCGCGTTCAGCAGGCGCTGGCGCGGCGCGAAGCGGTCAACGGTAATATCCTTCATGCCGTCCGGGATCCAGATATTCATTACCGACGGCGTGCCCAGCTGCTCGCCGAAGTAAGCGGAAATACGGCGGCTGGCCTTGCAGTGATCGATCCAGAACTGGCGGATTTCATCGTTGGCGTGCGACAGCGTAAAGCCGTCAGCGCTTAGCGGATGCGAGAAGCAGGAGGGGTTAAAATCGAGCCCCAGCTTGTTGGCTTTCGCCCACTCAACCCAGTTTTTAAAGTGCTCCGGCTTAATTTCATTACGCGGCACCGGCGCGTCGGATTCGAGATAGAGCGCGTGCAGGTTCAGGCGTTTTGGCCCGGGGATCAGGCTCAGCGCCTGCTCAAGGTCGGCGCGCAGCTCGCTGGCGTTACGCGCTTTACCCGGGTAGTTGCCGGTAGCCTGAATACCGCCGGTCAGGCTTCCTTCCGGGTTTTCGAAACCGACGACGTCATCGCCCTGCCAGCAGTGCATGGAAACGGGCAGGCGATCCAGCTGGCGCAAGGCCTCCTCGACGTCCACGCCGACGCTGGCGTAGCGCTGTTTGGCAATTTCCCAGGCTTGTTCAAGTTGAGTGGTCATGCGCAAAGCTCCTTGGTCTGTTGTGGCTGAAACTGCGCGACGAAGCGGGCAATTTCACTTTCAGGATTGGGGGTAAAGGTGGTGAGGGCGTAGTTTTGCCGCACCACCTGACGGAATTCATCGACGTTGTGCAGCTCGTCCAGGGTCATCAGCTGAATGCCGATATTGCCCAGGGTGGAGGCCTCAACCGGGCCGGCGGTCACGGTGATGCCGCAGGCGTCGGCGCACAGCTGGTTGAGCAGTTCGTTCTGGCAGCCGCCGCCGACAATATGCAGCTGGCTGAACGGCTGACCGCGCAGCGCCGCCAGCTCGTTGAGCACCCGGGCGTAGAGCAGCGCCAGGCTGTCAAAAATACAGCGCGCCAGCTCGGCGTCGGTATCGGGAACCGGCTGCCCGGCTTCGCGGCAGGCGGCCTGGATTTCCGCGCTCATGTTGTCCGGGTTGATAAAGCGGTCATCGTTGCAGTCAATGACGAAGCGGCAGGCCGGAAGCGCAGCGGTACGCGCGATCAGCGCCGGCAGGTCGCCGACGTTTTGCTCCTTGAGCACCCGCTGCAGCAGCCACAGGCCCATAATATTTTTCAGCACCCGATAGCGGCCTTCGGCACCGCCTTCGTTGGTGATATTGGCCCTTAGCGCCGCATCGCTGGTGCAGGGGGTTTTGCTTTCAAAGCCCATCAGCGACCAGGTGCCGGAAGAGAGATACGCGGCGTTTTTGCTGGCCAGCGGCGAGGCGATAACCGCGCTGGCGGTATCGTGGCTGGCGACGGCGACCACCGGGATGTTATTGCCCTGCGGGCAAATCCAGTGGCCAATAACGTTGCCGGGATGGGTCGGCGTTCCGAACCAGTCGCGCGGCGCGCCGCTCCAGTTCAGCAGATCTTCATCCCAGCTATCGCTGTTGATGTTGACCAGCTGCGTGGTAGTGGCGTTGGTGTATTCCCAGTTCATGTTGCCGGTCAGGCGGAAGCTAAAGTAGTCCGGGATCAGCAGCGCGTGCGCGGCCTGGCTGACCAGCTCCGGCTGCTGTTCAACCAGCGCGCGCAGCTGATAAAGGGTATTAAACGGCAGAAACTGAATACCGCTGCGGCGGTAGATCTCCGCCCGGCCCAGTTGCTCTTCGGCATGGCGCATCAGGCCCTGGGTGCGGGAGTCGCGATAGGAAACCGGCAGGCCGACGCGCTGACCCGCTTTATCCAGCAGGACATAATCCACGCCCCAGGTATCGATGCCGATGCTGTCGATCAGGATGCCCTGTTCGCAGACCTTCTCCAGACCGCGGCGAATTTCCCCTTCCAGGCTATCGAGATCCCAGCAGTCGAAGCCATCCACCTTTTGCAGGCTATTGGTAAAACGGTGAATTTCACGCAGTGCCAGCGTTTGCTGACCGGGCTGATAACCGGCGAGCATCACCCGCCCGCTGGAGGCGCCTAAATCGACGGCGACACAATGACGATAACTCATGGGAAGATCCTTGTGAAAATCATTGCATACAGTCTAAAAAAGTCGCGTCGGGCTCACCTTCTTGTTACTGACAGGGAAAATTGGCCGCTGGCAAGAAAGCAAAGGTGACCGTGAGGGAGGTCACAGTTTCGTTTTCTCCGCGCTGGGGTGAGGGATGTGATGTTGTCCGCAGTTCCCGATCTTTCCCGTCATTTCTTGAAAAAGCGGCAGGCTTTACGAATTTTGCGGTCAAAAATTGAAGGCCGGATCGCCGACCCTTAATTACTATTTGCTCCACTGATTGATAACTTTTCTCATCTCGAGGAGCGGCTATGACTATGTTGCACAGTGTGGATTTCTTTAAGTCCGGCGTTTCAGCTGTCGCCATTGAGCCGCGGCTCCCGCAATCCGCTTTTCCTGAGCATCACCATGATTTTCATGAGATTGTTATTGTGGAGCACGGCACCGGGATTCACGTTTTCAACGGCCAGCCCTACACCATCAGCGGCGGCTCGGTCTGCTTTATCCGCGATCACGATCGCCATCTCTACGAGCACACGGATAATTTATGCCTGACTAACGTGCTCTATCGCGCGCCGGACGCGTTTCGCTTTTTGTCCGGCCTGAACGCGCTGTTGCCGCAGGAGCAGGAAGGGAACTACCTCTCGCACTGGCGGGTGAATCAGAATGCGTTGCAGCAGGTGCGCCAGATTGTGGAGCAGATGGAGAACGTTGGCGCGGATGCGGATATGCACGCCATCGCCAGCCGCGAGATTTTATTTATGCAGCTGCTGGTGCACCTGCGTAAAAGCAGCCTCGCCGAAGGGGCCGCCAACAACGACGCGCGGCTCAACCATTTGATGGCCTGGCTGGAAGACCATTTTGCCGAGGATATCTGCTGGGAAGAGGTGGCGGCGCGCTTTTCGCTCTCCTTGCGAACCCTGCACCGTCAGTTAAAACAGCAAACCGGGCTGACGCCGCAGCGCTATCTGAATCGGGTGCGGTTGATGAAAGCGCGCCATCTGCTGCGCCATAGCGATGATAGCGTGACCGATATCGCCTATCGCTGCGGATTCGGCGACAGTAACCACTTTTCGACGCTTTTCCGCCGCGAGTTTGACTGGTCTCCGCGCGATATTCGCCAGGGGCGCGACGCCATTCTTCAGTAACGGGAGAGCAGTCAACGTTTTGACAGACATAAACGCGAATAATGAAACGTTATTCACGTCCGGAGTTGATGTCGTGGCAGGTCAGCTGATTCTTCGCAAAGATGAATTTTTTGCCTCTCCCGCTCAGGCGGTGGCGGTGGCGGATCGCTATCCGCAAAACGTCTTCGCCGAGCACACCCATGAGTTCTGCGAACTGGTGCTGGTGTGGCGGGGTAACGGCCTGCATGTCCTGAACGATCGTCCGTGGCGCATTACCCGCGGCGATCTGTTCTATATCCGCGCGGAAGATAAACACTCCTACGCCTCGGTGAACGATCTCGTCCTGCAAAACGTCATTTATTGCCCGGACCGGCTGCGGCTTAACTTTGACTGGGCGGCGCACATTCCCGGCCTGTTCGGCACCCCGTGGGTTCCGCACTGGCGGATTGGCAGCAGCGGCATGGCCCAGGTCAGGCAGGTGATTACCCAGCTGGAGCATGAAAGTAGCCGCAGCGATGCGCAGGCCAATAATATGGCCGAACTGCTGTTTGCGCAGCTGGCGCTTATTCTTCAGCGCTATCGCTACGCCACCGATAATCTGGCGGCAACCCAAAGCGAAGCGCTGCTCGATAAGCTGCTCACCGAGCTGGCGGGCAGCCTCAATCGTCCTTTCTTTCTTGACCGTTTTTGCGAGCGCGAAGGGTGCAGCGAACGCGCGCTGCGCCAGCAGTTTCGTCAGCAGACGGGGATGACCATCAACCACTACCTGCGCCAGCTGCGCATCTGTCACGCGCAGTATCTGCTGCAGCATACCGAACGGCTGATTGGTGAAGTGGCGATGCAGTGCGGGTTTGAAGATAGCAACTACTTTTCGGTGGTGTTTAACCGCGAGATAGGCATGACGCCGGGGCAGTGGCGGCAGCGCAGTCGCACCGCCGCCTGACGACGCTAGTTCGCCATTCCCAGACCAACGATATTGGCGGCGATAATAATCACCACGCAGCCGAGGCTGAGGACGCCCACCGGACGACGGCCGGCGTTGTTCCACTCTTTCAGTATCAGACCCACCAGGCCGCCGCACAGCACGTAGAAGCTCATATGCAGCATCCAGCTCATGTAGTCGTACTGCGCCGGAATGCTGGCGTGGCCCCAGGCGTAGAAAAAGAACTGCAGATACCACATCAGGCCGCCTAACGCCGAAAGCAGGATATTGCTGATGATGAGCGGTTTTGCCAGCGAGAAGTCGGCTTTTATCGACAGGTTTTTTACTTTTGCCAGACGGATGAAGCAGAAGCCGAGGTTGACCAGCGCGCCGCCGCCCATGATCACCACATAGCTTGGCAGCGCGGTGTAGAGCGGATCAACGCCGAGCGCGGCGGCGGCTTCATGCATCGGCTTGGCGGCGTTCATGGCGAACGACATACCGGCCGAGAAGATGCCGCACATCACCGCCAGCAGCAGCCCCTTTTTCAGGTTGAAGTCTTCGGCTTTGATGCCCATTTTGCGCTCTTTCAGCTGGCCTGCGCGGGTGACGATACCCACGCCAATCACCGCGACCAGCACGCCGAGCAGCGTCATCTGGCCGCCTTTAGTGTTAATAAGAACATCAAACTGACCGTTAAGAATCGGCGTCATTAACGTGCCGACAATCAGCGTGATACCAATGGCGATGCCGATCCCCATCGACATCCCCAGGTAACGCATCGTCAGGCCGTAGTTGATATTACCGATACCCCACATGGCGCCGAACAGGAAAACGGGCAGCAGAGTGGAGGCGTTAAAAGAACCGTAATAGGCCCAGAAATCGGGCAGCAGCATGGCGCTGATGGCCCAGGGGAGGATCAGCCAGGAGACAATACCGCCGATAGACCACATGGTTTCCCAGGACCAATGTTTAACTTTCTTGAACGGGGCATAGAAACAGGCTGCACTGGCCGCACCTATCAAATGCCAAAAAATACCCATCGTAATCGCGTGATTCATTGATTTTATCCTCATCTATTTTTTATCGGATAAATCTTCTTCCGACCCGATGAGTGTAAAAATCGGTCAGTTTTTCCGCCTTTAAGCTGTTGCCACCCGAAGCCTGAACCTGGCAACCAAAAACTTAATTAGTTGTTCTGTATCACAAAACGACATCTATTACCCGTTGTTATAACCTTATTAAAAATACGGCATTGATAAGCGTTTTCAATATCATTTAATTAACTATAATGAACCAACTGCTTACGCGGCATTAACACTTTCCGCCGCTCGACAATAATGGAGATGATTATGAGTTATACACTGCCTGCCCTGCCGTACGCTTATGACGCCCTGGAACCGCATTTTGACAAGCAGACGATGGAAATCCATCACACTAAACACCACCAGACCTACGTAAATAACGCTAACGCAGCGCTGGAAAGCCTGCCTGAATTCGCGAGCCTGTCCGCAGAAGAGCTGATTACCAAACTGGATCAGCTGCCGGCAGACAAAAAAACCGTGCTGCGTAACAACGCAGGCGGCCACGCTAACCACAGCCTGTTCTGGAAAGGCCTGAAAACCGGTACCACCCTGCAGGGCGACCTGAAAGCGGCTATCGAGCGTGATTTCGGTTCCGTTGACAACTTCAAAGCGGAATTTGAAAAAGCGGCGGCGACCCGTTTCGGCTCCGGCTGGGCGTGGCTGGTGCTGAAAGGCGACAAGCTGGCGGTGGTTTCTACCGCTAACCAGGACTCCCCGCTGATGGGCGAAGCGATCTCCGGCGCTTCCGGCTTCCCGATTATTGGCCTGGACGTGTGGGAACACGCTTACTACCTGAAATTCCAGAACCGCCGCCCGGACTACATCAAAGCGTTCTGGGACGTGGTGAACTGGGACGAAGCCGCAGCGCGTTTTGCCGCCAAAAAATAAGGTTGCATTGTGCTGAGCGAGAAGCGAGTCTGATGACTCGCTTTTTTTATATCCGCAGCAAAGGAGCAGCGATGCACTATCCGGTGAATGTCTTTGTGGGCAAGGTAAGGGATTATGACGGCAGCCGTCCAAGCGCCATCGGTAAAATTCAGGTCGATGGTGAACTGACCCTCGGCGATTTGGGGCTGGAGGGCGATGAGCAGGCGGAGAAGAAAATTCACGGCGGGCCGGACCGCGCGCTGTGCCACTATCCCCGTGAGCACTACGCCCACTGGGCCCGTGAGCTTCCGCAGCAGGCGGATCTTTTCTGCGCCCCGGCGTTTGGCGAAAATCTCTCGACCGAAGGGCTGACCGAAAAAAACGTCTACATTGGCGATATCTTCCGCTGGGGAGAAGCGCTGATTCAGGTCACGCAGCCGCGATCGCCGTGCTTCAAGCTCAACTATCACTTTGCCGTCAGCGATATGGCGCAGCTTATGCAAAACAGCGGCAAAACCGGCTGGCTGTATCGGGTGGTGGCGGGCGGGCAGGTGTCCAGCGATGCGCCGCTGGCGCTGGTTTCCCGGCTCAGCGACGTGAGCGTTCACGAAGCGGGCGCCATCGCCTGGCAGATGCCGTTTGATGATGAGCAGTACCACCGTCTGCTCTCCGCGGCGGGGCTGTCGGTGAGCTGGGGCCGTACCATGCAGAAACGGCGCCTGAGCGGGAAGATCGAAAATAATTCGCGGAGATTGTGGGGAAAATAGCGCTTCCGTGCGCGTTCCCGGATGGCGGCGCGTTGCGCCTTATCCGGGCTACCCGTTTCGAACCCGGCCCGGCGAAGCCAGGCCGGGGGGATTAGGTGCGCTTGTACAGCGGCAGCCAGAGGGTTAAGCGCAGGCCGCCCAGCGGGCTGTCGTCGGCCTTCACCCAACCGCGATGCTGTTGAATCGCCGCCTCGACAATCGCCAGCCCCAGGCCGGTACCGCCAGACTCGCGGTCGCGCGCCTCATCGGTACGGTAGAACGGACGGAAAATCTGCTCGCGATCCTCCGGACTCACGCCCGGGCCGTCATCATCGACGTTCACCGTGATGCCGTCTTTATCCACTGAGAAGCTTACCGAAATTTTAGTATGCGAGTAGCGCAGCGCGTTACGCACGATATTCTCCAGCGCGCTTTCCAGGGCATTGGGGTTACCGTACAGCGGCCACGGCCCCGGCGGATACTCGACGGTGAACGATTTCCCCATCTGTTCGGCTTCAAAGGCGGCGTTATCCAGCACCTCGCCCCACAGCTGGTTGGCTTTCACCGTTTCGCTGACCAGCGCGGTTTTCGCCTGATTGCGCGACATCACCAGCAGGTCGTTGATCATGCTATCCAGCCGGTGCGCTTCCATCTCAATACGCTCCAGCTCTTTGCTTTCCCCGCTGCGGCGGCGCAGCAATGCGGTGCCTAACTGCAGGCGGGTCAGCGGCGTGCGCAGTTCGTGCGAGATATCGGACAGCAGACGATGCTGGCTGGACATCATGCGCTCCAGCGCGGTCACCATCTGGTTAAAACTGGTCCCGGCGGCTAAAAACTCCTGCGGACCGGCTTCCAGCTCCGGATGCTGACGCAGGTTGCCCTGGGCGACTTCATCGGCGGCATTTTTGAGCTTACGCGCGGGTTTCGCCAGGCTCCACGCCAGCCATAGCAGCAGCGGGGCGCTGACTAACATCGTGACGATCAGCAGCAGTAGCGGCCGGTCGAACAGCAGATTGATGAAGTCTGATTGTGACGTATTGGCAGGACGAATCAGATAGAGCTGGTAGTTATCTTCTCCATCCCTGACGGAAAAAGGCCCGACCATTTCCAGACGACCATAGCGCTTTTTCTGCGGATGGTCGGCGTTATCCGCCTGGCCGATAAAGTTGCGGATAATCTGCATTTCGTTGCGTTCGGCACCGATAACGCGACCTTCGCTGGTGACCAGCAGCAAACGCTGGCCCGGCGGAGCCCACTTATCGATGGCGCGAAACAGACGACGCCACCACATCAGGTCGTTTGGCGGATCGTTCGCCAGTTCGGCCTCGACGTGCTGTTCAATCATGATGCCCTGACGTTGCTCGCTCTCCAGCAGCTCGGTCATCTGGCGCGAGTCCAGCTTAGGCAGCATCAGAACCAGCATCAACACCAGCGCCAGCGTGAGCCAGAAAATAGCGAAGATGCGTGCGGTTAAACTTCCAATCATGAAGCCGATACCATCAGATAGCCGCGTCCGCGCAGGGTTTTAAACCACGGATGGCCGTCTTTGCGCTCCGGCAGCTTGCGCCGCAGGTTGGAGATGTGCATATCGATTGCGCGATCGAATGGCGTCAGGCGTTTACCCAGCACTTCCTGGCTAAGATGCTCACGCGATACCACCTGGCCAAGATGCTGCGCCAGAAGATAGAGCAGGGTGAACTCGGTGCCGGTCAGCTCGAGGGTCAGACCATCGAAGCTGGCTTCCTGGCGACCAGGGTTAAGGCTTAGCGCATCCACTTCCAGCGTCGGTGAACCGGCTTCGGTTGTCTGCTGCTGCTCGCTCCAGTGCGACCGGCGCAGAATCGCGCGTATACGCGCCACCAGCTCACGATCGTTGAACGGCTTAGGCAAATAATCGTCCGCGCCCAGCTCGAGGCCGAGAACGCGATCCAGCTCGCTCCCGCGGGCCGTTAGCATGATAACCGGGGTCTGGTGTGTCTGACGCAACTCTTTGAGCGTGTCGATACCGTTTTTCTTCGGCATCATCACATCAAGCAAAAGTAAATCGATGCTGTCGTCCAGAAGGGCCAGCGCCTGTTCCCCATCATGGGCGACAAGCACATTAAAACCTTCCATATCGAGCAGCTCTTTTAACAGGGAGGTGAGCTCCCGGTCATCATCTACTAACAGGATTTTATTCATTGTTTAAATACCTCCGAGGCAGAAATTACGTCATCAAGGCTCGCTAATCCATGACTTTACGTTGTTTTACACCCCCTGACGCATGTTTGCAGCCTGCATCGTAAACTCTCTCTCGTTGAATCGCGACACAAACGTTTTGGGAGTATGTGATGCGCAATGTTATCGCTGCCGTCATGGCCTCAACGCTGGCGCTAAGTGCATATAGCCAAGCCGCTGAAGTCGTCACCAGCGTTAACTGGCTTCCCGGAGACGAAGGGGTCCAGCGCAGCAGCCAGAGCCATATGTTTGACGGCATAAGTTTAACTGAACAGCAACGGCAACAGTTACGAGATCTTATGCAGCGGGCACGCCACGACAGGCCACCCGTTAATGTTAGCGAAATGGAGACAATGCATCGCCTTGTCACCGCAGAAAATTTTGATGAAAACGCTGTACGCGCTCAGGCAGATAAGATGGCGCAGGAACAGGTTGCCCGCCAGGTTGAAATGGCAAAAGTTCGCAACCAGATGTATCACCTGCTAACGCCAGAGCAGCAAGCGGTTTTAAACGCTAAGCACCAGCAACGAATGGATCAGTTGCGTGAGGTTGCACGGATGCAAAAAGGCTCAGCGATGATGCTTTCGAGTAGTAGCAATACCCTGCAACCCCAGTAACAACCCTGTTTTCCTTGCCATAGACACCATCCCTGTCTTCCCCCACATGATGTGGGGGTTTTTTTTGCCCGTTATTCAGCGCCCTCCTGCCTCCCCGTCCCGGTAAAAGATCGGGTTATACTAAGCGCATCGCGAAGTAAGGAGCGTTTATGAATCAATCTTATGGGCAGCTGGTGAGCCGCGCGGCGATTGCGGCGACGGTGATGGCCTCTGCGTTACTTTTGATCAAGATTTTTGCATGGTGGTATACCGGGTCTGTGAGTATTCTGGCGGCGCTGGTTGATTCACTGGTGGATATCGCCGCCTCGTTGACCAACCTGCTGGTGGTGCGTTATTCGCTGCAGCCTGCCGATGAAGAACATACCTTTGGCCATGGTAAAGCGGAATCGCTGGCCGCGCTGGCGCAAAGTATGTTTGTCTCCGGCTCGGCGCTGTTTCTGTTCTTGACCGGTATTGATCATCTCGTTCGTCCTGAGCCGATGAATGCGGCGGGCGTAGGGATGGTGGTGACGCTGATTGCGCTAGTCAGCACGCTGCTGCTGGTCACGTTCCAGCGCTGGGTAGTAAGAAAAACACAAAGTCAGGCGGTACGGGCGGATATGCTTCATTATCAGTCTGATGTTATGATGAACGGCGCAATTCTGGTGGCGCTGGCCCTCTCCTGGTACGGCTGGCACCGTGCTGATGCGCTGTTTGCATTAGGTATAGGCGTCTATATTTTATATAGCGCGCTGCGCATGGCTTATGACGCCGTTCAGTCGTTGTTAGACCGCGCGCTTCCTGATGAGGAACGCCAGGAAATTATCAATATCGTGACCGCGTGGCCAGGCGTCAGCGGGGCGCACGATCTACGAACGCGGCAGTCAGGGCCGACTCGCTTTATTCAGATTCATTTGGAAATGGAAGATAACCTCCCGCTGGTTCAGGCACACGTGATTGCCGACCAGGTGGAGCAGGCGCTGTTGCTCCGTTTTCCCGGGTCCGATGTCATTATCCACCAGGACCCCTGCTCTGTGGTGCCGTTAGGGCGGCAGGGTGTTTTATGATCTTTAGGTTATAGTCTGTAAACTCGATGTAAAAGTGTGGGGCGGATCGGCATTTTTTGTATAAATTACCGCCATTTGGTCTGACCTGAATCAATTCAGCCAGAAGCGTTTGATATACTATTGCAATTATCGTTGTGCACTCCTCGTGAGGGGCGCTTCAGGCAACAGGATTATTTTTTGCTTCCTAAGTTCAGAGGTAGTCATGATTAAGAAAATCGGTGTGTTGACAAGTGGCGGTGATGCCCCGGGCATGAACGCAGCAATTCGTGGCGTTGTGCGTGCGGCATTAACGGAAGGTCTGGAAGTTTTTGGAATCTATGACGGTTACCTCGGCCTGTATGAAGATCGTATGGTTCAGCTCGACCGCTACAGCGTTTCCGACATGATCAACCGCGGCGGCACCTTCCTGGGGTCGGCGCGTTTTCCAGAATTCCGCGAAGAACATATTCGCGCCGTCGCGATTGAAAATATGAGAAAGCGCGGCCTGGATGCGCTGGTGGTTATCGGTGGTGACGGTTCCTACATGGGTGCCGTGCGTCTGACTGAGATGGGCTTCCCCTGCATCGGTCTGCCGGGCACCATCGACAACGATATTAAAGGCACCGACTATACCATCGGCTTCTTTACCGCATTGAGCACCGTGGTAGAGGCCATTGACCGCCTGCGTGACACCTCTTCCTCCCACCAGCGTATTTCCGTTGTTGAAGTGATGGGCCGCTACTGCGGCGATCTGACCCTGGCGGCAGCTATCTCCGGCGGCTGTGAGTTCATCATGGTGCCTGAGGTTGAATACACGCGCGACGACCTGGTTTCAGAAATTAAGGCGGGTATCGCGAAAGGCAAAAAACACGCGATTGTGGCGATCACCGAGCATATGTGCGACGTCGACGAGCTGGCTCACTACATCGAGAAAGAGACCGGCCGTGAAACTCGTGCCACCGTACTGGGCCACATTCAGCGCGGCGGCTCTCCGGTTCCTTATGACCGTATTCTGGCATCCCGCATGGGCGCGTACGCGATTGACCTGCTGCTGCAGGGCTTCGGCGGCCGCTGCGTTGGTATTCAGAACGAGAAGCTGGTTCACCACGACATTATCGACGCTATCGAAAACATGAAGCGTCCGTTCAAAAGCGACTGGCTGGATTGCGCTAAGAAGCTGTACTAAGCCTCCGGCGGAAATAAAAAGGCCTTCTCAGAGAGAAGGCCTTTTTTATGGGCGGGACGCTACTCGATATCCAGGGCATCCTCGGAGAGGATAATCCCGGTATTATCGGCGTAGAGATGGTCGCCGGAAAAGAAGGTGACGCCGCCGAAGTTGACGCGCACGTCGCTTTCGCCGATACCTTCACCTGCGGCCCCGACGGGGATAGCCGCCAGCGCCTGGATGCCGATATCCAGCTCTTCCAGATCGTCAACCTGACGCACCGCGCCATAGACGACCAGCCCTTCCCACTCGTTTTGTACGGCCAGGCGCGCCAGGTCAGCGTCAATCAATGCGCGTCGAACGGAACCACCGCCGTCAACCAACAGGACATGACCACGGCCGTTCTGTTCGAGCATATCGTAGAGCAACCCGTTATCCTCGAAACATTTTACCGTGATGATTTGTCCACCAAACGACGAGCGCCCCCCAAAGTTGGAGAACAGAGGTTCCACGACGTTGACATCCTCCTGGTAGATGTCACAAAGCTCGGAAGTATCGTATTTCATAGGCTTAACGTTCAGTTGCTGCGAGAATTTTCAGTATATCGCGTGAATCGTACTGTTGGCAAAATCATCAATTGTTAATTGATATTTGTCAGTTAACCCACAAGCCGGCTGCAAATAATTCCGATAACAAACAGCAGGTTGGTCAGCAGCGCCCCTTTAACCGTTCTTTCGAGCATTGGACGCATGGCGACAGGGTCGCGTTCGCGCATCACATAACGCGCCTGTTTGACCAGCAGCGGCGTTGCCAGCAGGAACAGCCAACCCCACGGATTATGCAGCGAGAGAAGGTTAAACAGCGCCAGGCACAGCGGAGCGCCAAACAGCAGGCAGGCGTGGTAGCGGCGAGCGTTAACCGGCCCCAGGCGCACGGCGAGGGTGTTTTTACCGTTTTCACGATCGCTGTCGATATCACGCAGGTTGTTAATATTCAGCACCGCCGTTGCCAGCAGGCCGCAGGCGGTGGCGGGTAAGAAAATAACCGCTTCAACGCTGTGCGCCTGGAGGTACCAGCTCCCGACCACGCTAAGCCAGCCGAAGAACACCAGCACGGAGATATCGCCAAGGCCGATGTAGCCGTAAGGACGAGTGCCGACGGTGTAGGTAATGGCGGCCACGATCGATAGCCCGCCAAGCACCATAAAACCGATAAAATCGGCCATGGTCTGCCAGGCCAGGAACAGCAGCGCCAGGCCAGAGAGACAAATCAGCACCACGGTGAGAATCAACGCGCGTTTCATCTGCGCCTGGGTGATTGCCCCTTTCTGCATCCCGCGCAGGGGGCCGATACGGTCGGGCTTATCGCTGCCTTTTACCGCGTCGCCATAATCATTGGCCAGATTGGAGAGGATTTGTAATAAACCGGCGGTGATGATGGCCAGCAGGGCAACCCAGGGATCGAAGCTGCCCTGATGCCAGGCAAGCGCGGAGCCGACAATAATGGCGGCAAAGGCCAGAGGTAACGTTTTGGGGCGCAGGCTTTCCAGCCAGGCCTGGGTGCGAGTGATAGCGTGTTCGGTCATAAGTCCCGGCCAATAAAAAATGGGGCTCTACCCTTCATACTTCAAGCTGCAGATGCGTTGGCGACGCGCATTCACCCCAGGCACTGCCGGGATAAATGAGGGCCCTCAGCCAACGGCTGCCTTCCCACAACTCGAATTATTTAGGGTATCTATAGCCCCATCTATAGTGATGAAAATATATTGAACCGGATTATAAGATAAAACGGCTCAGATCTTCATCTGCCACCAGAACATCCAGATGCTTACCGACATATTCCGCATCGATGGTGACGGTTTGGCCATTCATTTCGCTGGCATCGTAGGAGATGTCTTCGATCAGACGCTCCAGTACGGTATGCAGACGACGCGCCCCGATGTTCTCGGTGGTTTCGTTGACCTGCCACGCGGCCTGAGCGATACGCTTGATGCCATCTTCCGTGAACTCGATATTGACGCCTTCGGTGGCCATCAGCGCTTTATACTGCACGGTGATGGACGCGTTCGGCTCGGTCAGGATGCGCTCGAAGTCGTGGGTGGTCAGCGCTTTCAGCTCAACGCGAATCGGCAGACGACCCTGCAGCTCCGGGATTAAGTCAGACGGGCTGGCCACCTGGAACGCGCCGGAAGCGATAAACAGAATATGATCGGTTTTCACCATGCCGTGCTTGGTGGAGACGGTGCAGCCTTCAACCAGCGGCAGCAGATCGCGCTGTACGCCTTCGCGGGATACGTCCGGGCCGGAGGAGTTGCCGCCGCGCTTACAGATTTTATCGATTTCGTCGATAAACACGATACCGTGCTGCTCAACGGCGTCGATGGCATCCTGCTTCAGCTCTTCCGGGTTGACCAGCTTCGCCGCTTCTTCTTCAATCAGCAGCTTCATCGCGTCTTTAATTTTCAGCTTACGCGGTTTTTGCTTCTGGCCGCCCAGGTTCTGGAACATGGACTGCAGCTGGCTGGTCATCTCTTCCATGCCCGGAGGGGACATGATTTCAACGCCCATCGGCGCAGCAGCGAGATCGATCTCAATCTCTTTATCATCGAGCTGCCCTTCGCGCAGTTTTTTACGGAAAGACTGACGCGCGGCGGACGGTTCCTGAGGCTGTTCAGCCTGGCCCCAGTTGTTTTTCGCCGGCGGGATCAGCACGTCAAGGATGCGCTCTTCCGCCAGTTCTTCCGCACGATAGCGGTTTTTGTCGATGGACTGCATGCGCACCATTTTGATCGCCGCATCGGTCAGATCGCGGATGATGGAGTCCACTTCTTTACCAACATAGCCCACTTCGGTGAATTTCGTCGCTTCAACTTTGATGAACGGCGCGTTGGCAAGCTTTGCCAGACGACGGGCGATTTCCGTTTTACCGACGCCGGTCGGGCCGATCATCAGAATGTTTTTGGGCGTGACTTCGTGACGCAGCTCTTCGTTGAGCTGCATACGACGCCAGCGGTTACGCAGAGCGATGGCGACGGAGCGCTTGGCTGCGTCCTGGCCGATAATGTGTTTGTCCAGTTCGCTGACAATTTCGCGTGGGGTCATTTCAGACATGGGAGATCCTTACGCTTTAGACGGTAATTCTTCGATGGTATGGAAGTGGTTGGTATAAATGCAGATATCACCTGCAATATTCAACGCTTTCTCTGCGATATCGCGTGCGCCCATATCGGTATTTTCCAGCAGGGCGCGAGCCGCGGCCTGGGCGTAAGGACCGCCGGAGCCGATAGCAATCAAATCGTTTTCTGGCTGCACCACGTCACCGTTACCGGTGATGATAAGCGATGCGTTTTCGTCAGCCACGGCCAGCAGCGCTTCCAGCTTGCGCAGCATGCGGTCGGTACGCCAGTCTTTCGCCAGCTCAACGGCGGCCTTCACCAGGTGGCCCTGATGCATTTCCAGCTTACGTTCAAACAGTTCGAACAGCGTGAAGGCGTCAGCGGTGCCGCCCGCAAAGCCGGCGATCACTTTGTCGTTGTACAGGCGGCGCACTTTTTTGACGTTGCCTTTCATTACGGTGTTGCCCAGCGTGGCCTGGCCATCACCGGCAATAACGACATGGCCGTTACGGCGAACACTTACAATTGTAGTCACGAGCAGACCCCTTGGTTGCAAAAGCGGAATAGGGGCCCCGCGGTTACGCGGGGCAGAATGCAATTATAGATGGGGGGGATTTTGAGGGTTTCAACCCCTGGCGGCGAGACGAATGCAGTTTGCGTGTCCGGCCATTTTCAGCCGTTCAATCATATTGCTGGCGTTTTCTTTGCCTTTCAGCGGCCCAATTACCACGCGGTTCCAGCCGTTATTGGTGGTGATGTGCGAGGCGAAGCCTTCAAACGCCAGCTGCGCGCGCACGGTTTCCGCCTGCTCAGCGCCTTTGAAGGAGCCGCACTGGATCATCCAGCTGCGATCGTCTTTTTTCTCCGCGGCGGCGGTTTTTGGCGCCTCTTCAACGCGGGTTACCGGCGCGGCGGCCTGGGTTTTAGGCTGCGCGGTACTGGTATGCGCCGGCGTTTGCAGCAGATCCTGATACGGCTGCTGGTTCGACGCCGTTTGCTTCGGCGGCTGCTGCACCGGTTTCGGCTGCTCGACGGCCCGCGGCTGGGTTCGCGGTTGCTGTACCTGCGTCTGTGTCTGCTGCTGCACCTGAGCGAGCTGCTGCTGCTGAACTAAACGCTGACGCTGCAGGGTCTGCTGGCGCTGCGCCGGGGTTTGTTCATTCCACGGCACTTCGGTCAGCTGCGTAGGCTGCTGACGCATATCGGCCTGCATTTGCGCCAACAGCTGGCGCTGCTCGTCCGTCAGCTGCTCCGGCTTCATAACTTCGCCGCCTGCCGTGGGTTCCGTAGGCGCACGAACGCCGGGCTGACGGCTCTCCAGCTCTTTAATATAGCGCCAGCGCTCTTCCGGCTTCGGCGGGAGGCCGTTGCCAGCGGCCTGGCGGTTTTGCAGCGCTTCAGCCTCTTCTTTCTTGTGGTGCGTGATGAAGTACAGTCCACCGATAAAGGCCACCAGCACTGCCGCAGCGATCGCCACCATAGTCGGTGAAACCGCCGAAAGGCCGCCTTGCTTGTTCCTTGAGCTTCGGGTATTGCTCTTTTTGCGCCGCGAAGAAGCCGGTTGGCTGCGGCGTACATAATCTCGTTGTGCCACTATCGTTTCGCTGTCTTATTCGTTTTTCAGCCCGCCATGTTACTTAAGCGGCGGGCCTTTGACCAGAAGGGCAGGCCCGAAAGCCTGAAGGTTATGTTCGGATTTTTCGCGTACTACCGCGAACGATAAGCTCGCAGTCGAGTAATCGTGAACCGCTGCTGACGCTGTGACCGTGCAGTTGATCCAATAAAAGCAGCATCGCTTCGCGGCCAATATCAAAACGTGGTTGCGCGACGGTCGTCAATGGCGGATCGCAAAATTCAGACAAAGAGATGTTATCGAAACCAATAATAGACAGATCTTCAGGAACTTTCAGGCCGCGACGTTTCGCCAGCGATAATGCCCCCAGCGCCATAATATCGCTATGGCAGAAAACAGCCGTCGGCGGTACCGGCAGCGCCAGCAGCTGTTCGAGGGCGTTGGCGCCGGCTTCATAGGTAAAATTGCCGCGGGCGATATAGTGCGGATCGACGGTTATCCCGCTACGACGCAGCGCCTGGACATAGCCCTGCAGGCGATAATGGCACAGCGGCATCTCTTCCGGGCCGGCGATACAGCCGATGCGGCGATGCCCCAGCTCGTGCAGATAGTTAACGGCGTTAAAGGCGGCGGTGAGGTTATCGATATGCACCGTCGGCAGCTCAAGCTCGGGAGCGAATTCATTGGCCATGACCATCGGCGGCAGATTGCGCTGCTCCTCTACGCCCGCATCGAAGGGCAAACGGGAGCCAAGCAGCAGCATACCGTCGATCTGCTTGGTAATGATCAGGTCGATAAAGGTCTTTTCCTGACGGTTCTGGTGGGCGCAATCGCCAATCAGCACCAGGTACTCCTGTTCCGCCGCGGTGACTTCAATACCGCGAATGATCTCGCTGAAAAAGGGGTCGCAGATATCCGGCACAATCACCAGAATGGTGCGTGACTCGTTGCGCTTCATATTGCGCCCGAGCGATTGCGGTAAATAGCCGACTTCCAGCGCGGCCTGCTCGACCCGGTTACGGGTGCTCTGCGAAACCTTATCGGGATTCATTAACGCTCGGGATACGGTTGCCGTGGAAACGTTTGCCTTTTGGGCAACGTCTTTCATAGTGGCGGCAACGACCTGTTTTTTGGGCTTCACCTGATTTCTCCTCGCTGACTGGCGCAGACACATCCCTGGCGTTCTGACATCAGCAACATTTTTAACAGATAGTACATCCAGAGAGTTACAGAATTTTCATGAAAAACGTGACGATGGTTGAATTTTTCGATCCGCCTCGCAAGAGAAGCCTTAACCTTCAATAGGATCGACGTCCAGAACCCATTTCACTTTTCGCGCTTCCGGCAGCGTGTTAATCAACGCCAGCGTTCCGCTGACGATATGCTGTAGCTGAACGCGCGACGGATGCTGGAGGAGAATTTGCCAGCGCCAGCGGCCGCCACGCTTTGGCGCCAGCGCCGGAACCGGCCCGAGCACCCACAGTTTCTTATCGGCCAGCGGGCTGGCCTGCAGCAGGTTGCGCAGCTGTTGTAAAAAAAGCGGCGCCTGCTGGTTGTTATGATCCTCGGCGCGAATCAGCACGTGGCTGGTCCACGGCGGCAGCTGCATGCTTTGCCGTTCCGCCAGCGCCTGCTCGGCAAACGCGTCGTATCCTTTATAAAGCAGCGTTTGCAGCAGCGGGTGTTCCGGGTGGTGGGTTTGCAGGATCACCTCGCCCTGTTTGCCCGCCCGGCCTGCGCGGCCTGAAACCTGCGTGTAGAGCTGAGCGAAGCGCTCCGCCGAGCGGAAATCGGCGGAAAACAGCGCGCCGTCAACGTCCAGCAGGGAAACCAGGGTGACATCCGGGAAGTGGTGCCCCTTCGCCAGCATTTGGGTGCCGATAAGAATGCGTGCGCCGCCGCGATTGACGTCGGCAAGATATTGCTCAAGCGCGCCTTTGCGGCTGGTGGTATCCCGGTCGATACGGGAAATCGGGATATCGGGAAACAGCGGTCCCAGCGCCTGCTCAAGCTGTTCGGTCCCCAAACCTACCGGTACCAGATGCGTTGAGCCGCAGGAGGGGCACTGGCGCGGAATCGGGCGCTGGCTGTCGCAGTGGTGGCAGCGCAGATGATGCTGAGCCTGGTGCAGCGTGTAGTAGCTGTCGCAGCGCGGACACTCCGCTATCCAGCCGCAGTCGTGGCACAGCAGCGCCGGCGCGAAGCCGCGGCGGTTCAAAAACAGAATCACCTGGTTATCGGCCTGCAGATGCTGGCGCATGCGGCCAATGAGCGCCGGAGACAGTCCGGCCTGCAGCTGCTGGCCCTTTAAATCCAGAACGTGCTGCTGAGCCGGGCGCGCATTGCCCGCTCGTTTGGTGAGCTTCAGCTGGCGATACTTGCCCTGGCGGACGTTATGAAGCGTCTCCAGCGCCGGGGTCGCCGAGCCGAGGATAATCGGAATCTGTTCGCTGTGGGCGCGCCAGACCGCCAGATCGCGGGCGTGATAGCGCCAGCCTTCCTGCTGTTTGTAAGAGCTGTCGTGCTCTTCATCGATGACGATGACCCCGAGGTCTTTAAAAGGGGTAAATAGCGACGAGCGGGTACCGATCACAATCGCCGCTTCGCCGTTTTTGGCTTTTAGCCACGCGGAGAGGCGTTCGCTGTCGTTCAGTCCGGAGTGCAGCACTTCCACCGGAGCGCTAAAGCGGTGGCGGAAACGGGCGATAGTCTGCGGCGTCAGGCCGATCTCCGGTACCATCACCAGCGCCTGGCGCCCCTGCGCCAGTACGTTTTCAAGGACGCTCAGATACACTTCCGTTTTGCCCGAACCGGTGATCCCGGCCAGCAGCCAGGCGGAAAAGCTGTCCGAGGCGCTGTGAATCGCGCCCACGGCGGTGGCCTGTTCGGTGTTAAGACGCAGGCGCTCGCCGGGTACCGAGAAGCTCGTGCGCCAGTCGGCGATCGCGGGCGCTTCGCTGGCCAGTTCCGCCAGGCCTTTACCCCTCAGCGCCTGCAGGGCGGCGTCGTTAAATTCCAGTTCGGCGACCTGATGGCGCCAGATCTTCCCCTGACGCAGCGCCGCCAGCGCCTGCTGCTGTTTCGGTGAGCGCTTAAGGCTGTTGATATCAACCGCTTGCCCCTGTTCGGTGGCAAACCAGTACCACATTGGCGCCGCGCTGGCGGGTTTCCCCTGGCGCAGCACGATCGGTAGCGCGTGAAACAGCACATCGCCGATGGGATGATGGTAGTAGTCCGCCGCCCACAGCAGCAGCCGCCAGACCGAAGCGGAGAAGACCGGCTCGGCATCAAGAACTTCGGCCACCGGCTTAAGTTCGTCGAGCGGCAGTTCGCTGCGCTCACTGACCGCCGTTACGATACCTATCCGCTCCTGTTTGCCGAACGGGACGCGCACGCGACAGCCCGCTTTGACCGGCATACCTTCAGGCAGCAAATAGTCAAAAGTGCGGGGCAGCGGAACGGGCAGGGCAACGTGAGCGACGGGCATTTAATCTTCCTGACTTGAAATCTGGCGGGTTAGTATACACATTGTGATAAGGGCTCGCGGATCAGTTTGCATATGCTGGTCAAATTCTGTATGATTCGCCGCCTTTGATGCGCTTTGTGCGACATCAAAATCTATTACCCGGGAATTTCGCTTCGCGCAATCGCACCGGGAAATTATTAACATCGCGTGGTGTCTGGCGTTAGGGCTGGAAGAGCGACGCGGCCTTAACTGAGGTTCTCCCATGAAAAAAGATATTCATCCGAAATACGAAGAAGTTACTGCTTCCTGCTCTTGCGGTAACGTCATGAAAATCCGTTCTACCGTAGGTCACGACCTGAACCTCGACGTGTGCGGTAAATGCCACCCGTTCTACACTGGCAAACAGCGTGATGTTGCTACCGGTGGCCGTGTTGACCGCTTCAACAAGCGCTTCAGCGTACCGGGTACCAGCAAGTAATTTGCTGAAGAAGCCGCCTCAGGGCGGCTTTTTTGTTTCTCTTGCGCTAAACGCGAGAAAAAAGGGCAGAAGATTTCTTCTGCCCTTTTTTATGGTTTTAGTATTCCCACGTATCCGGGTCGATGCCCAGTTCGCGCATAATCTCTTTCGCCGCTTCCGGGATTTCATCGCTGCGCTCTTTACGCAGGTCTTCATCGTTAGGCAACGGTTGACCGGTAAAGGCATGCAGGAACGCTTCGCACAGCAGTTCGCTGTTAGTCGCGTGCCGCAGGTTATTCACCTGACGACGCGTGCGTTCATCGGTGAGGATTTTTAACACCTTCAGAGGAATGGAAACCGTAATTTTTTTTACTTGCTCACTCTTCTTACCGTGCTCAGCGTATGGGCTGATATATTCGCCGCTCCATTCAGCCATGAGTTACCTTTAATCCTCTATTCATTAGTTAAGGGCCTGAACGCGAGTCCTGGCCATAATTGCGCGTAGTTTACCGTAGAGGGGCGCGTCTGGCACCAAACAAGCCGCTACGGATGTGCGCTAATGCATATAATTTTAACGGCTATTTCCAGTTTGCTCAATCTATACGCAAAGAAGTTTAGATGTCCAGATGTATTGACGTCTATTATAACAATGATTACTCTGGAGCCTGACTTTTCACCGACTCAGCCCAGGAACTCCCCAACATGACGCGTAAACAGGCCACCATCGCAGTGCGTAGCGGTTTAAATGACGACGAGCAGTACGGTTGCGTTGTCCCGCCCATTCATCTCTCCAGCACCTATAATTTCACCGGATTTAACGAACCTCGCGCCCACGACTACTCTCGTCGCGGTAACCCGACCCGTGATGTGGTGCAGCGTGCGCTGGCGGAGCTGGAGGGCGGCGCGGGGGCGGTCCTGACCAATACCGGCATGTCGGCCATTTTGCTGGTCACCACCGTATTTCTGAAACCGGGCGATCTGCTGGTGGCGCCGCACGACTGCTACGGCGGCAGCTACCGCCTGTTTGACAGCCTGGCGAAGCGCGGCTGCTATCGCGTGCTGTTTGTCGATCAAAACGACGAGCAGGCGCTGAGCGCCGCGCTGGCGGAAAAACCGAAGCTGGTTCTGGTCGAAAGCCCAAGTAATCCATTGCTGAGAGTTGTGGATATTGCGAAAATCTGCGGTCTGGCGCGTGAGGCCGGAGCGGTCAGCGTGGTTGATAACACCTTCCTGAGCCCGGCTTTGCAGAATCCGCTGGCGCTGGGCGCCGATCTGGTGTTGCATTCGTGCACTAAATATTTGAACGGCCACTCTGACGTCGTGGCCGGGGTGGTGATCGCTAAAGATCCGGCGACCGTCACCGAACTGGCATGGTGGGCGAATAATATCGGCGTCACCGGCGGAGCGTTTGATAGCTATCTGCTGCTGCGCGGCTTACGTACGCTCTCTCCGCGTATGGAAGTGGCGCAGCGTAACGCGCTGGCGATTGTCGACTATCTGAAATCCCAGCCGCTGGTGAAAAAACTGTACCATCCGTCCCTGCCGGAAAACCAGGGGCATGAGATTGCGGCGCGTCAGCAAAAAGGTTTTGGGGCGATGTTAAGCTTCGAACTGGATGGCGATGAGCAGACGCTGCGTCGTTTCCTGAGCGGGTTATCGCTGTTTACGCTGGCGGAATCGCTGGGCGGCGTGGAAAGTCTGATTTCCCACGCAGCGACGATGACCCATGCGGGCATGGCGCCTGAAGCGCGTGCGGCCGCCGGGATCTCAGAAACGCTTCTGCGTATTTCGACCGGTATTGAAGATGGTGAAGATTTAATTGCCGACCTGGAAAATGGCTTCCGGGCAGCAAACGAGGAATAAACATGAGTGTGATTGCGCAGGCAGGGGCGAAGGGTCGTCAGCTGCACAAATTTGGTGGGAGTAGTTTAGCGGATGCGAAATGTTACCTGCGCGTCGCGGGTATTATGACGGAGTATTCGCAGGCGGGCGACATGATGGTCGTCTCTGCCGCCGGCAGTACCACCAACCAGTTGATCAGCTGGCTGAAGCTCAGCCAGACCGATCGCCTTTCTGCGCATCAGGTGCAACAATCGCTCCGTCGTTATCAGATGGAGCTCATCTCCGGACTGCTGTCACCAGACGCTGCCGACACGCTGATTGCCATCTTTATTCAGGATCTTGAGCGCCTTGCCGGGCTGCTTGACGGCGGCGTCACCGACGCGGTATACGCCGAAGTCGTCGGTCACGGCGAAGTCTGGTCGGCCCGCCTGATGGCGGCGGTGCTGAACCATCTTGGCGTAGAAGCCGCCTGGCTGGATGCGCGTAGCTTCCTGCGCGCCGAGCGCTCCGCGCAGCCGCAGGTGGATGAAGGCTTATCCTATCCGCTTTTGCAGCAGCTGATAGCGCAGCACCCGAACAAGCGGCTGGTGGTGACCGGCTTTATTTCGCGTAACAACGCCGGGGAAACCGTCCTGCTGGGACGTAACGGTTCCGACTATTCCGCCACCCAAATCGGCGCCCTGGCCGGGGCGTCTCGCGTCACTATCTGGAGCGACGTGGCCGGGGTCTACAGCGCGGATCCGCGTAAAGTGAAAGACGCCTGCCTGCTGCCGCTGCTGCGCCTGGATGAGGCCAGCGAACTGGCCCGCCTGGCGGCGCCGGTGCTGCATGCCCGTACGCTGCAGCCGGTCTCCGGCAGCGATATCGATTTACAATTACGCTGTAGCTACACCCCGGATCAGGGCTCAACGCGCATCGAACGCGTGCTGGCTTCCGGTACCGGGGCGCGTATCGTGACCAGCCATGATGATGTCTGCCTGATTGAGTTCCAGGTACCCGGCGGCCAGGATTTCAAACTGGCGCATAAGGAGCTGGACGCTATTTTAAAACGCGCCCAGCTGCGTCCGCTGGCGGTTGGCGTACACGCCGACCGTAAGCTGCTGCAGTTCTGCTATACCTCTGAAGTGGCCGACAGCGCGCTGAAGCTGCTGGACGAAGCGGGGCTGCCGGGCGAGCTGCGCCTGCGTCAGAAACTGGCGCTGGTGGCGATGGTTGGCGCTGGCGTGACCCGCAATCCGCTGCACTGCCACCGTTTCTGGCAGCAGCTGAAGGGCCAGCCGGTAGAGTTTACCTGGCAATCAGAAGAGGGCATCAGCCTGGTCGCGGTGCTGCGCGCCGGGCCGACGGAAAGCCTTATTCAGGGGCTGCATCAGTCGTTGTTCCGCGCGGAAAAACGCATTGGCCTGGTGCTGTTTGGCAAAGGTAATATCGGGTCCCGCTGGCTGGAGCTGTTCGCTCGTGAGCAGACCACGCTTTCCGCCCGCACCGGGTTTGAATTCATCCTTGCCGGGGTCGTGGATAGTCGCCGTAGCCTGCTTAATTACGAAGGCCTTGATGCCAGTCGCGCGCTGGCTTTCTTTAATGATGAGGCGGTTGAGCAGGATGAAGAGTCGCTGTTCCTGTGGATGCGCGCGCATCCGTACGATGATTTAGTGGTGCTGGACGTAACCGCCAGCGCGCAGCTGGCCGACCAGTACCTCGATTTCGCCAGCCATGGTTTCCACGTTATCAGCGCGAATAAGCTGGCTGGCGCCAGCAGCAGCAGTAAGTATCGCCAGATCCACGACGCGTTCGAGAAGACCGGGCGCCACTGGCTGTACAACGCCACCGTCGGCGCCGGTTTACCGGTCAACCATACGGTGCGCGATTTAATTGATAGCGGCGATACCATTCTGGCGCTGAGCGGTATTTTCTCCGGCACCCTCTCATGGCTGTTCCTGCAGTTTGACGGCACCGTGCCGTTTACAGACCTCGTCGATCAGGCCTGGCAGCAGGGGCTGACGGAACCGGACCCGCGCGTCGATCTCTCCGGGAAAGACGTCATGCGCAAGCTGGTGATCCTGGCTCGTGAGGCGGGTTACAACATCGAGCCGGATCAGGTGCGCGTTGAGTCGCTGGTGCCCGCCCACTGCGAAGAGGGGTCGGTCGATCACTTCTTCGAGAACGGCGAAGCGCTGAACGAGCAGATGCTGCAGCGTCTGGAAGCGGCGCGCGAAATGGGTCTGGTGCTGCGCTACGTCGCGCGCTTTGACGCTAACGGTAAAGCCCGCGTCGGCGTTGAAGCGGTGCGCGAAGAGCATCCGCTGGCGGCGCTGCTGCCGTGTGATAACGTCTTTGCTATCGAGAGCCGCTGGTATCGCGATAACCCGCTGGTGATCCGCGGTCCGGGCGCTGGTCGTGATGTGACCGCCGGGGCGATTCAGTCGGATATCAACCGTCTGGCGCAGCTGCTGTAGCCATAAATTAAAGACCAGGCAACGCCTGGTCTTTTCACCTTAGTGCGCCGCGAAGACTTCTTTGGCGGCAAACAGGCCATTCAGGGCCGCCGGGAATCCGGCATAGACCGCCATCTGCATGATCACTTCCGTAATCTCTTCCTGCGTCAGCCCGACATTTAACCCGGCGGCAATATGCACTTTTAGCTGCGGCGCGGCGTTACCGAGCGCCGTGAGCGCGGCGATAGTGGCAATTTCACGGCTGCGTAAATCGAGTCCTGGCCTGGCGTAAATATCGCCGAAGGGGAACTCAATCAGATAGCGGGCAAAATCGGGGGCGATATCCTTCAGGCTGTTGACGACGGCGTCGCCGCCTTTGCCGTCCACGCGCTGTAGCATTTCTCGTCCGATGGTATAACGTTCGCTGGTCATGGCTTTTCCTCAGTGTGATGATGCGTAATGAGGAAGGTTAGGGAAGTTTTCCTGACTTGAGTAATACCCTTTTCGTGATACCTTTTCAGTATGACAAATTCACGTTTACACACTCTGGATATTCGCCTGCTGCGCTACTTTGCGGTGGTGGCGGAGGAAAATAACATCAGCCGGGCCGCGCAGCGGCTATTTATTTCGCAGCCGCCGCTGAGCCGTCATATTCGCCATCTGGAAACGCAGCTGGGGGTAACGCTATTCTTGCGGCATACCAAAGGTCTGATCCTTACCGACGAGGGAAGACGGGTGCTGGATATCATTCGGCCTCTGCTGGCGCTTCAGGATCGCACCCTGGCGGCGTTGAGCCAGCTCTCTGCGCCCGCGCAGCAGCCTCTGCGTCTGGGGTTGACCACCGCCTTTGAGCAAGGCGTTTTCGCCGCCGCGGAATCCGCTCTGGGTGAGTACACCGGCGCGTTGCACATCACTCGTCAGTCATCACCGGCATTGGCCCAACTGGTGCGAAAGGGCAAGCTGGATGCGGCGCTGGTGGCGCTGCCGCTGAATACCGAGGGGCTTCACCTGCATCCGTTGCCGTATGGCGAGCCGCTTATCGCGGCGCTACCCGCATCCTGGCCGGAGGCCGCCAGGGCGGAGCTGACGTTAAGCGCACTCAATCATCGGCCGCTGTTCTGGTTTAAACGCGAGCGTAATCCCGATTTTTTTGACTATACGCGACGTATTTTTGACCGGGCAGGCTATGTGCCCACCTACGTGGAGGAGCCTGCCGAGCATGATGTTCTGCTGGCGCGGATTGCGCGCGGAGAAGGTCTGATCCTCCTGCCGGCCTCTTTTTCCGCGATTCAGCGGCAGGGGGTCGTCTTTTGTCCTTTGCAGGATGCCAGCCAGCAGCTTCCGCTTAGGCTGGGAATGGTGACGCTGCCCGCAAATGAGAGGGTCCGGGAAAGGGTAACAGCAGTCGTTGAAAAATCATTGCCTTAGCGAAAAAGAGATGAATTAATTTCATCCTGGCTGAATATTCCTCACTGTTTACGCTGATTTTTCTATTGACGCGGATGCCCTTTTCCGTCATTTTTACATCTGGACGTCTAAACGTATAGAAGTTCGCGACACAACAAACAATAAAATGCGATTGATGAGGTAAGGTATGAGCTTTTTTCACGCCAATCAGCGGGAAGCCCTGAATCAGAGCCTGGCGGAAGTGCAGGGCCAGATTAACGTCTCCTTTGAATTCTTTCCGCCGCGCACCAGTGAAATGGAGCAAACCCTCTGGAAATCCATCGATCGCCTGAGCAGCCTGAAGCCGAAGTTTGTCTCCGTGACCTACGGCGCTAACTCCGGTGAACGTGACCGCACCCATAGCATTATCAAAGGTATTAAAGAGCGTACCGGTCTGGAAGCCGCACCGCATCTTACCTGTATCGATGCCAGCCGCGATGAGCTGCGTACCATTGCTAAAGATTACTGGGATAGCGGGATTCGTCATATCGTTGCGCTGCGTGGCGACCTGCCGCCTGGCAGCGGTAAGCCGGATATGTACGCGGCCGACCTGGTGACTCTGCTGAAAGAGGTCGGGGACTTTGATATTTCCGTTGCGGCTTATCCGGAAGTCCATCCGGAAGCCAAAAGCGCGCAGGCCGATCTGCTTAACCTGAAGCGCAAGGTCGAAGCCGGAGCAAATCGCGCGATTACCCAGTTTTTCTTTGATGTTGAAAGCTACCTGCGTTTTCGCGACCGCTGCGTCTCTGCGGGTATCGACGTCGAAATTATTCCGGGCATTCTGCCGGTCTCTAACTTCAGGCAGGCGAAAAAATTTGCCGATATGACCAACGTGCGTATCCCGACGTGGATGGCGAAAATGTTCGAAGGTCTGGACAATGACGCCGAAACCCGCCAGCTGGTGGGGGCGAACATCGCCATGGATATGGTGAAGATTCTCAGCCGCGAAGGGGTGAAGGATTTCCATTTCTATACCCTGAACCGCGCGGAAATGAGCTACGCGATTTGCCACACTTTAGGCGTGCGCCCGGCGTAAGCAGGCTTCATATTTCCCCGTCCTTCTCTTCTCTCTGCGGCGTCAAAACATCTTCGGCGCCGCTTGTTCTGGTTATTTCCTTAACACATCTTTACGGGCGGTAGAACGGGGTGCCTGTGCCATCAGAGGTGACTATCCGCCAGCAGCAGCGGTACGTTTTGCGTTTGCATCAGAGAGAGGATATCGGGGGAGAGGCCGGTCTGGCTGATAACGAGGTCAAGGTCTGCCAGGCGGGCATGGCCTGCAAGGAACGTTTGACCAAATTTACTGCTGTCCGCCAGCAGGATTTTTTGCCGCCCGGCGCGCATCAGCGCTTGTTTGACGTGGGCATCGGTCATTTCAGGAACCGTCAGCTCTCCAAGATCGTTGACGCCCTGAGTGCTGAGGAAGACTTTGTCGGCGTGGATATGACGAAAGAAGTCGGCGGTACTGAAAGAGACCATTCCCTGGCTGGCGTCTTCATATTCACCGGGCGCGACGATCAACTTGATATTTTTTCTTCCTTTCAGGAGATTAACCACCGGAATGGAGTTGGTTATCACCATGATTTTCTTATCGAAAATAAAATGAGCGAGCGCCAGCGGCGTGGTGCCGCAGTCGATAATAATCGTGTCGCCATCTTCAACCTGCTCGGCGGCTTTCTGGCCAATCAGGTGCTTATCGTCGGCCATTTGTATCGATTGCAGCTGAAAGCCGGGCTCGACGCTGGCACCGCGGGTTAAGTAGGCTCCACCGTAGGTTGTTTTTACAATACCTTGTTTTTCAAAGAAAGAGAGATCGCGACGGATGGTCATTTTGGTGACGCCGAACTTTTCGGCGAGGTCATTGACGACGACTTTTTTGTCCTGTTGCAAAATGGCGTAAATGCTCATTCTTCGATTTGATGACTGCATATCTACGATTCACCCAAAGGAAAATCGCACTATAAAATACATCGTTTTGGCGGGCAATGGCGGGCGAAAAGAACATACCCGCCTGCTGGCGGGTATGTCGCGAGGGTTTATTCCCACTCTTGCAGGAAGCGTTGACCGTACTGGTCGGCCACCAGAAGCGCGGCATAGACCTGATCCGGCGTCGCGCCGCCGGGCATATTGTGGATGGTTTCACCTTCCGCGCAGGCGGCTTCCGCCACGGTACGCATTTTGCCCGGGATATCGACTTTAATATCCAGCTGCGCCAGGGTGATAGGCAGCCCGACGCTATGGCACAGCGCCGCTACGGTTTCGATCTCTTCCACCGGCGCGTTTTCCAGCACCAGCTGCGTAAGCGTACCGAAAGCCACTTTTTCACCATGATAGTAGTGGTGAGCGTCCGGAATAGCGGTCAGACCGTTATGGATAGCGTGCGCAGCTGCCAGGCCGCCGCTTTCAAAGCCGACGCCGCTCAGGTAGGTGTTGGCTTCAATCACCCGTTCCAGCGCCGGCGTCACCACGTGCTGCTCCGCCGCCAGCATCGCTTTTTCGCCCTCTTCAACCAGCGTGTTGTAGCACAGTTCAGCCAGCGCCAGCGCCGCCTGGGTGCATTTTCCGCCCGCCATGGTGGTCGCGCCGCTGCGTGAGCAGGCACGCGCTTCAAACCAGGTCGCCAGCGCATCACCGATACCGGCTGCCAGCAGGCGCGCCGGGGCGCCTGCAACGATTTGCGTATCGACAATGACCATGTTCGGGTTGCGCGGCAGCATCAGGTAGCTATCAAACTCGCCGTCATCGGTATAGATGACCGAGAGCGCGCTGCACGGCGCGTCGGTGGAGGCAATCGTCGGAGCAATAACCACCGGCAGATTCATAAAATGTGCTAATGCTTTTGCGGTATCCAGCGTCTTGCCGCCGCCGATACCCAGCACGGCGGTGCAGCGGGCGGAACCGGCAATATCACGCAAGCGGTTGATTTCGTTATGTGAGCATTCGCCGCCAAACGGTGCGATTTCTCCAGCCAGGCCCGCATCCGCCAGGCTTTTACGCAGTTTTTCTTCGGCAAAACCGAGTACGAATTTATCGCCCACGATGAGCCAGCGTTCTGCCAGTGGCTTGAGGTATCCACCAAGGCGGGTAATGACGTCCGCGCCCTGAATGTACTTACCGGGTGATTGAATAATGCGATCCATTTCTATTCCTCCTGGATGACCGTGATGCCACCCCCCTGGGCAGCTCGCCGATCGGGTTACAGGTTTAGCGTTCCAAAAGCGTTATTCCAGTCCTGCTCAAACTTCTCAATAGCTGACTCTACCGCAGGGGTACCGAGCATTTGTTGCGCTACATCTAACGGAAGGGTGATCGCTTCGCAGCCTGCTAACAGGCAATCCAGCGCCTGGCGCGGCGTCTTAAAGCTGGCGGCCAGCACTTTGCTTTCCGGCGCATGCAGCTCCAGCAGGGACTGCAGCTCCTGGACCATGCGGATGCCGTCACCGCCCTGGGCGTCGACGCGGTTGACGTACGGCGCCACATATTTTGCCCCGGCCAGCGCGGCCAGCAGGCCCTGAGATGCGCTATATACCGCCGTACCCAGCGTGGGGATACCTTCTTTTTTCAACAGTTTGATAGCGGCAAGGCCTTCGGCGGTGACCGGGATTTTTACCACGATACCGGGGACGGCGTTACTCAGGCGTTTGGCTTCTTCCACCATGCCCTGCGCGTCGCGGCTCATGGTCTGGGCGAACAGAATACCTTCCGGACCGACGGCTTTTTGCAGGCGCGGAAGAACATCCCAAACCGGCGTTTTACCGGCTGCGATAATGCTCGGGTTGGTGGTCACGCCGGCCAGCGGGTAGATGCGCGCCAGGCGTTCAACTTCTGCTACGTTTGCGGTGTCCAGATAGAGTTCCATGATGCTTTCCTCAATGCTTAATTCGGTAGTGTCGTTGAGGAAAGAATACGGCTTTCACGCGGAGGGTCGCCAGATGACAAATTTGCCAAAAACTGGATAAATGTACGCATTGCGGTTAAGGATGATTTAGATCACATTTATCCCGCCACCCGGATTAAAATGGGAAAATAAGAACGCACAAAAGTCAGGTTTAACACACAAAAATCTAGTTTTTTAGCGAAGCCGTTTTTTCCGTCAGCTGGCTGTGATACTGACGGCGATACTCCGACGGCGAGCGCTCGGTGTTTTTGCGAAACAGGCGGCAGAAGTAGTTGCTGTCGGCGAAACCACAGGCGTGGGCGATATCTTTCACTTTCATATCGTGGCCTTTTAGCAGCATTCTGGCCTGCTCCAGACGGATGTGATTCAGGTATTCGTTAAAGCCCATTGGCCCGCATTTCTGGAACAGATGGGAAAGATAGTTTGGTGAGAGATAAAACGCCTGCGCCACCGACTCGCGGGTTAACGGGTCGGCAAAATGGGCATCAATATGTTTACGAATCGCTTCAAAAAGCGCCTGGCTGCGCGATGACGTTTGTACCTGGCTGCCCAGCAGATCGGCACAGTGGCTGAGCAGGCTGGTGACAATACAGCGGGCCGTATGCTGTTCCTGCGGCTGCATCTGCATTTCATTCAGCGCCTGCAGCAGAAACGATCCAACCCGGGGGCCGCGGCGAGGAACCTGCTGTTTATCCAGCACGTTAAGCGCGCTGCCGTCCCAGTGGCGTAGAACGAATTCCAGCTGCTGCTTACCAAATAAGACAGTTAACAGCGTGGAGGGCATCAGCCACTGCGGGTCATTCCATCCGCCTGCGGGGACGTACAGCACATCGTGCGGCGTCAGCTGCGCCTGGTCGGCCTTAATCGCCGGATCGCGAAGCTGCCCCGCAAGCATGATTTCGAGGCGCGGAAAATCGACGCTTAGCGCTTTCTCAGAAGCCGGTCTGGATTCTGTGGAAAAGTGGACTTTGCCGATTACCGCCGGGCCTTTAATAAAAGAATCAATGGCCTGATTAATGTCGCTATCCATTCTCTCTCCGCGTCGCGCGATCCCGTTTCATCATACCTAACAAACTGGCAGAGGGAAAAGCCGCGCGATTTTTCTGCGAAGAGAGTTGTAAGATTTGATTGATATGTTATATCGTAACATATTATTGCAAACCTAAACTCAGGAGAGAGTGATGACCCGAAAGATTTCCGCGCTTATGCTTGGTGTAAGCCTGGTCCTGGCGAGCAGTCAGGCGGTCGCCCACGGCCACCATAGCCATGGCCCGGCGCTGACCGAAGCGGAGCAGAAGGCGAGTGAAGGCATTTTTGCCGATCAGGACGTAAAGGACAGGGCGCTGAGCGACTGGGAGGGTATCTGGCAGTCGGTTAATCCCTATCTGCTGAACGGCGATTTAGATGCCGTGCTGGAGCAGAAGGCCAAAAAAGCCGGTAAAAGCGTGGCGGAATATCGGGAGTATTATAAGAAGGGCTACGCTACCGATGTGGACCAGATTGGTATCGAAGATAACGTCATGGAGTTTCACGTCGGGAAAACCGTCAACGCCTGCCGGTACGCCTATTCCGGCTACAAAATTCTGACCTACGCATCCGGTAAAAAAGGCGTGCGCTACCTGTTCGAATGCCAGCAGGCGGATTCAAAAGCGCCGAAGTTTGTTCAGTTTAGCGATCACACCATCGCGCCGCGCAAGTCCCAACATTTCCATATCTTTATGGGCAATGAGTCCCAGGAAGCGCTGCTGAAAGAGATGGATAACTGGCCAACCTACTATCCTTATGCCCTGCATAAAGAGCAGATTGTCGACGAAATGCTGCACCACTAATAAAAAAAGCTCCGGTAAATGCAATGCTTACCGGAGCTATGGTTTTTAACCCGGCTCGCGCTACGCTTAGCCGGGCTACAGGTTTCTCAGGGCGAACTAGCCGGTGTTACGCATGCCTGCCGCAACGCCTGCGATGGTGACCATCAGCGCTTGCTCAACGCGCGGGTCCGGTTTTTCACCTTTCTCTTCCGCCAGACGTGAACGATGGAGCAGCTCGGCCTGGAGCACGTTCAGCGGGTCGGTATAGATATTACGTAGCTGGATGGACTCCGCGATCCACGGCAGGTCGGCCATCAGGTGGGAGTCGTTGGCGATTGCCAGTACCACGTTGATATCGGCGGACAGCAGTTCACGCAGCTCTTCGCCCAGCTTCCACAGTTCCGGTTTCACCAGACGCTGATCGTAATATTCCGCCAGCCACAGGTCGGCTTTTGAGTAGACCATCTCCAGCATGCCGAGGCGGGTAGAGAAGAACGGCCAGTCGCGGCACATGCTTTCCAGCTCGCTCTGCTTGCCGCCTTCAACGACTTTTTGCAGCGCGGCGCCGGCGCCCAGCCAGGCTGGCAGCATCAGGCGGTTTTGCGTCCACGCGAAGATCCACGGAATAGCGCGCAGCGACTCGACGCCGCCGGTCGGGCGACGTTTGGCCGGACGCGAGCCCAGCGGCAGTTTGCCCAGCTCCTGCTCCGGCGTCGCGGAACGGAAGTAAGGAACAAAATCTTTATTTTCACGCACGTAGCCGCGATACATCTCGCAGGAGACGTCGGACAGCTCGGCCATGATGTCGCGCCATTGCGCTTTTGGCTCCGGCGGCGGCAGCAGGTTGGCTTCCAGAATCGCGCTGGTGTAGAGCGACAGGCTGCTGATGGTGACTTCCGGCAGGCCGTATTTAAAGCGGATCATCTCGCCCTGTTCGGTAACGCGCAGGCCGCCTTTCAGGCTTCCCGGAGGCTGAGAGAGCAGGGCCGCGTGCGCCGGCGCGCCGCCGCGGCCGATAGAACCGCCGCGACCGTGGAACAGCGTCAGTTCAATGCCGGCTTTTTCACAGGTCTTAATTAACGCGTCCTGCGCCTGATACTGCGCCCAGGAGGCGGCCATCACGCCCGCATCTTTCGCCGAGTCGGAATAGCCGATCATGACCATCTGCTTGCCCTGGATAAAGCCGCGATACCAGTCGATATTCAGCAGCTGGGTCATAACGTCGTCGGCGTTATTCAGGTCGTCCAGCGTTTCGAACAGCGGGGCGACCGGCAGCGCGAAGCCGATGCCGGCCTCTTTCAACAGCAGATGCACGGCCAGGACGTCTGACGGCGTTTTCGCCATCGAAATCACGTAGGCCGCAATAGAGCCGCGCGGCGCTTCGGAGATGACTTTGCACGTCTCGAGCACTTCGCGCGTTTCTTCGCTTGGCTCCCACTGGCGCGGCAGCAGAGGACGCTTGGAGTTCAGTTCGCGGATCAGGAAGGCCTGTTTATCGGCTTCTGACCAGCTTTCATAGTCGCCGATGCCGAGATAGCGGGTCATTTCGCCCAGCGCTTCGGTGTGGCGGGTGCTTTCCTGACGGATATCGATACGCACCAGCGGTACGCCAAAGGCTTTTACGCGGCGCAGGGTATCGAGCAGCTCGCCGTTGGCGATAATGCTCATACCGCAGGCTTGTAGCGACTGGTAACAGGCGTAAAGCGGTTCCCACAGCTGCTCGTTTTGCGTGATAAGGCCCGCCGGTTTGGGCAGTTTCTGTCCTTTCAGGCGCGCTTCCAGCCAGGCCTGGGTCTCCATCAGCTGCGTGCGCAGTTTTTTCATCAGGTAACGATAGGGTTCCTGAGCGCCTTCCGCGCCTGCCAGCTCACGCAGCTCGTCGGTGCACTCAACCATCGACAGCTCGGAAATCAACAGCTGGACATCTTTCAGGAACAGATCGGTTGCCTTCCAGCGGCTGAGCAGCAGGACGTGGCGGGTAATGTCGGCGGTCACGTTCGGGTTGCCGTCGCGGTCGCCGCCCATCCAGGACGTAAAGCGAACCGGAACAAAATCGACCGGCAGCCGATAGTTCAGGTTATCTTCCAGCTGTTCATTCAGCTCGCGCAGGTAGTTCGGTACGCCTTCCCACAGGCTATTTTCGACAACCGCGAAGCCCCATTTGGCTTCATCCACCGGGGTAGGGCGATGCTTGCGGATTTCATCGGTGTGCCACGACTGGGCAATCAGCTGGCGCAGACGGCGCATGACCTGATGACGTTCATAGTCCGCAATGTCGTTGTTATCGAGCTGCTTCAGGCAGCTGTTGATCTCGCCCATCTTGTGGATCAGCGTACGACGCGTGATTTCGGTCGGGTGCGCGGTCAGCACCAGCTCCAGCGACAGGGATTCAACGGCTTGTTTAATAATCGTTTCGTTGAGATTGGGTTGCTCTTTGAGCTTTCTCAGGGTACGGGCAATCACTTCCGGATTACTGGCCGCTTCGCCTTTTGGCGAAATGCTGTGGTATTGCTCAGCGGTATTCGCCAGGTTCAGAAACTGGCTAAAGGCGCGCGCCACCGGCAGCAGCTCGTCGTTGGACAAGTTTTGCAGCGTGGTGAGCAGCTCCTGGCGGTTGGCTTCATTGCCAGCGCGAGAAGATTTGGACAACTTACGGATAGTTTCGACACGATCAAGAATGTTTTCTCCCAGCGCATCCTTGATGGTGTCGCCCAGCACCTTACCGAGCATACTGACATTACTACGCAAAGCGGAATATTGTTCGTTCATGTTACCCCAGACACCCCATCTCATTTTATTTTGTTATATCCGGCGCTCGATAATTTGAGCAGTGGATAAGCAACCGTCTTTTATAAAGCCACGTAAAAACCCCCACGTCAATTGTTGCGAAATCGCTTCAGCAAACGAATAAATGGCGGCAATTTGCGAAATTTAACTCGGAGGTCGCTTGATAAGCGTTGCTTATGAAAATGTGATAATTGTCACCCTCTCGCGCCGATGAAATCGCACGAGAGAATGGGTATTTAATGCCAGCAAAAATGGTGAACCACCTGAGTGATGAGCTCGCGGGTCGGCTTAATAAAGCGCGTTTCCAGGTACTCATCCGGCTGGTGGGCCTGGTTGATAGAGCCCGGGCCTAACACCAGCGTTGGGCAGAGGGTCTGAATAAACGGCGCTTCGGTACAGTAGTTGACCACGTCGGTTTGCGCGCCGAGGAGTTTTTCGACGACCTCAACCAGCTTATGGTCCGGCGGGCATTCGTAACCGGGGATCGGCGGATGCAGTTCAGAAACGGTCAGGCGACCAGGCCAACGCTCGCTCACCGGCGCCAGCGCTTCGTTAAGGAGCCCGTTGAGATCGTTGAGCGTCATTCCGGGCAGCGGACGAATATCCATATGCAGTTCGCAGCAGGCGCAAATGCGGTTGGAGGCATCGCCGCCGTGGATGGCGCCGAGATTCAGCGTCGGCCAGGGAACGGTAAAGGCGGCATAGTGATAACGCTCTTTTAAGTCGTCGCGCAGCTGCATGATGCGGCCAATGGCGTCGTGCATCAGTTCAATCGCGTTGACGCCGCGTGCCGGGTCGCTGGAGTGGCCCGACTGCCCCTGAATGCGAACCGCGTTGGACATGTGGCCTTTGTGCGCGCGTATCGGCTGCAGCGACGTGGGCTCGCCGATAATGGCGCAGTCCGGTCGCAGCTGGGTCGTCTCGGCGAAGTAGCGGGCACCGGCCATGCTGGTCTCTTCATCGGCCGTCGCCAGAATATAGAGCGGCTTTTTCAGCTGAGTGACGTCAACGTCGCGCAGGGCGTCGAGAATAAAAGCGAAGAAGCCTTTCATATCCGCGGTGCCGAGACCGTACAGCTTATTGTCGTGCTCGGTCAGGGTAAAAGGGTCGCGGGTCCAGCGGCCATCATCAAACGGGACGGTATCGGTGTGCCCGGCAAGCAGCAGGCCGCCAGCGCCGTGGCCGCTGCTGGCCAGCAGGTTGAATTTATTACGCGTATCCGGGACTGGCTGAACTTCAACATTAAAGCCGATATCGCGGAACCAGCCTGCCAGTAAATTGATTAAAGACTCATTGCTTTGATCCAGCGCCTCTTCGGTTGCGCTGATGGAAGGTGTGGCGATCAGCGCGCGGTAAATCTCGATAAAGGGCGGTAATTTGTTTTTCATTGTTGACACACCTCGGGTCGTGATAGTATCAATATTCATGCATTATTTGTGAATAAAAATACATTATCGTTGAGCGTAAGAAAACCCATCGAATGTAAGGATGATGCTCTTACGGCTCAACAGGGTGGGGAAGGCAACGGTCTTCCAGGGCAAATATACGTAAGCAAGAAGGTGAAGAGCCCCAATGTTGAACACGCTGATTGTGGGCGCCAGCGGTTATGCCGGCGCAGAGCTAGTGGCCTATGTAAATCGCCATCCTCATATGACCATAACCGCATTGACGGTCTCCGCGCAAAGCAATGATGCGGGAAAATTAGTTTCCGATTTGCATCCGCAGCTGAAAGGCATTGTCGATCTGCCGCTGCAGCCGATGTCCGATATCAGCGAGTTTAGCGCCGGAGTCGATGTCGTTTTTCTGGCTACCGCGCACGAGGTAAGCCATGACCTGGCGCCGCAGTTTCTCGCCGCTGGCTGCGTCGTGTTCGATCTCTCCGGGGCGTTCCGCGTTAATGACGGCGCCTTCTATGAAAAATATTACGGTTTCACTCATCAGCACCCTGAACTGCTGGAGCAGGCGGTTTACGGCCTGGCCGAGTGGAGCGTCGAAAAGCTAAAAGAAGCCAATCTGATCGCCGTACCGGGCTGCTACCCGACGGCGGCTCAGCTATCGTTAAAACCGCTGATCGACGCGGGGCTGCTGGATCTTAACCAGTGGCCGGTGATCAACGCGACCAGCGGAGTCAGCGGCGCCGGGCGTAAAGCCTCTATTGGCAATAGCTTCTGCGAAGTCAGCCTGCAACCCTACGGCGTTTTCAACCACCGTCATCACCCGGAAATTTCAACCCACCTGGGCGCGGACGTTATTTTTACTCCGCATCTGGGCAATTTTAAGCGTGGGATTCTGGAAACCATTACCTGCCGTCTGAAGCCTGGCGTGAGCAAAGAGCAGGTGGCGGCGGTATTCCAGCAGGCCTATGCGGATAAGCCGCTGGTACGTTTATACGATAAAGGTGTCCCTGCATTGAAAAATGTCGTGGGTCTGCCATTCTGTGATATCGGTTTTGCGGTCCAGGATGAACATATCATCGTGGTGGCGGCGGAAGATAACCTGCTGAAAGGCGCGGCCGCGCAGGCCGTGCAGTGCGCAAATATTCGTTTCGGCTTCGCTGAGACGCAGTCTCTTATTTAAGGTGTGATGATGAATCCTTTAATTATCAAACTTGGCGGCGTCCTGCTGGACAGCGAAGAAGCGCTTGAGCGCCTGTTTACGGCACTGGTGAACTACCGCGAATCCCATCAGCGCCCGCTGATTATTGTGCACGGCGGCGGCTGCGTGGTGGATGAACTTATGAAGCAGCTCAACCTGCCGGTGAAAAAGAAAAACGGTCTGCGGGTCACGCCGGCGGATCAGATCGACATTATTACCGGCGCGCTGGCGGGAACCGCCAACAAAACGCTGCTGGCGTGGGCGAAGAAGCACGGCCTGGCTGCCGTTGGGCTATTCCTTGGCGATGGCGATAGCGTCAAAGTGACGCAGCTTGATGAAGAGCTGGGTCATGTCGGATTCGCTCAGCCGGGTTCTCCGGCGCTGATTAACACGCTGCTGGCGGGCGGTTATATGCCGGTCGTTAGCTCCATCGGCGTCACCGATGAAGGCGAGTTGATGAACGTCAACGCCGACCAGGCGGCGACCGCGCTGGCGGCAACGCTCGGCGCAGACCTGATTCTGCTGTCTGACGTAAGCGGCATTCTTGATGGCAAAGGGCAGCGCATCGCGGAAATGACCGCCGAGAAGGCTGAACAGCTGATCGAGCAGGGCATTATCACCGACGGCATGATCGTCAAAGTGAATGCGGCCCTGGACGCGGCGCGGACATTAGGCCGTCCGGTCGATATCGCCTCCTGGCGCCACGCGGAGCAGCTCCCTGCGCTGTTTAACGGCACGCCGATCGGCACGCGTATACTGGCATAATCAATTTATCATTTTGTCGGCCCGGTAAGCGTAGCGCCGCCGGGTAATAAAATTCAAAGATATTAAGGAAGCATGTTATGGCACTTTGGGGTGGGCGTTTTACTCAGGCAGCGGATCAGCGGTTCAAACAGTTCAACGACTCTTTGCGCTTTGACTATCGCCTGGCGGAGCAGGATATCGTTGGCTCTGTTGCCTGGTCCAAAGCGCTGGTAACGGTGGGCGTACTGTCCGCCGATGAGCAGCTACAGCTGGAAGAGGCGCTGAACGTTCTGCTGGAAGACGTGCGGGCTAACCCGCAGCAGATCCTTGAAAGCGATGCGGAAGATATTCATAGCTGGGTGGAAGGTAAGCTGATCGACAAGGTCGGCCAACTGGGCAAAAAGCTGCACACCGGGCGTAGCCGTAATGACCAGGTGGCGACCGACCTGAAGCTGTGGTGCAAAGATACCGTGATGGAACTGCTGTCGGCGAATCGTCAGCTACAAAGCGCGCTGGTTGAGACGGCGGAGAATAACCAGGACGCCGTTATGCCGGGCTATACCCACCTGCAGCGCGCGCAGCCGGTGACGTTTGCCCACTGGTGTCTGGCCTATGTCGAAATGCTGGCGCGTGATGAAAGCCGTCTGCAGGATGCGCTTAAACGTCTGGACGTCAGCCCGCTGGGCTGCGGAGCGCTGGCGGGCACCGCCTATGAAATCGATCGTGAACAGCTTGCCGGCTGGCTGGGCTTCGCATCGGCGACCCGCAATAGTCTGGACAGCGTGTCCGATCGCGATCACGTACTGGAACTGCTGTCCGATGCCTCAATCGGTATGGTCCACCTGTCGCGTTTTGCTGAAGATCTGATCTTCTTCAATACCGGCGAAGCGGGCTTTGTTGAGCTTTCTGACCGCGTGACTTCTGGCTCATCCCTGATGCCGCAGAAGAAAAATCCGGATGCGCTGGAGCTGATCCGCGGTAAATGCGGCCGCGTGCAGGGTGCGCTGACCGGCATGATGATGACCCTCAAAGGTCTACCGCTGGCCTACAACAAAGATATGCAGGAAGATAAAGAAGGCCTGTTTGACGCGCTTGATACCTGGCTCGACTGCCTGCATATGGCGGCACTGGTGCTCGACGGTATTCAGGTAAAACGCCCGCGTTGTGAAGAAGCCGCGCAGCAGGGTTACGCCAACGCCACCGAACTGGCGGATTACCTGGTTGCCAAAGGCGTACCGTTCCGTGAAGCGCACCATATTGTCGGTGAAGCGGTAGTGGAAGCCATTGCCCAGGGCAAGCCGCTGGAGGATCTGCCGCTGGCCGATTTGCAGAAATTTAGCCCCGTGATTGCGGATGACGTCTATCCGATTCTGGCGCTGCAGTCGTGTCTGGATAAGCGTGCGGCTAAAGGTGGCGTTTCTCCTCAGCAGGTGGCTCAGGCGATTGCCGACGCTAAACAGCGTCTGGTGTGATCCGCCTGCGGGGCTGCTTTTAAGGCGGTAAATAAACGAAGCTCGGGTAACTCCGGGCTTTTTTATGCAAAAAAAAGCGGACACAAGGTCCGCAAAAGTTCACGTTGGCTTTAGTTATCCGGGTAGAGAGGTGATGAGGAAGCTCAATGATTTTCTGAACTTTTCCTCATTTATGGGTTTATTATTGAACAGAAACCTTGATAGGGATAATCGTTCGTTGCTATTCTATCTATCGCCATGGACTATCGTGGCGATGGAGGATGAATAATGAATATTCGCGATCTTGAATATCTGGTAGCGCTAGCCGAACACCGCCACTTCCGCCGTGCGGCGGATTCTTGCCACGTCAGCCAACCGACGCTCAGCGGGCAAATCCGTAAGCTGGAGGATGAACTCGGCGTGATGTTGCTGGAGCGCACCAGCCGTAAGGTTCTGTTCACCCAGGCAGGGCTGCTGCTGGTGGATCAGGCGCGTACCGTGCTACGAGAAGTCAAAGTGCTTAAGGAAATGGCGAGCCAGCAGGGAGAGACCATGTCCGGGCCGCTGCATATTGGACTGATCCCGACGATTGGCCCTTATCTGTTGCCGCTGATTATCCCGATGCTGCACCAGACCTTTCCCAAGCTGGAAATGTATCTGCATGAAGCACAAACCCATCAGCTTTTAGCGCAGCTTGATAGCGGTAAGCTCGACTGCGCGATTCTGGCGCTGGTCAAAGAGAGCGAAGCGTTTATTGAGGTGCCGCTGTTTGATGAGCCCATGATGCTGGCTATCTACGAAGATCACCCGTGGGCGAACCGCGAGTGCGTGCCGATGTCGGACCTGGCCGGTGAAAAGTTGCTGATGCTGGAAGATGGGCACTGCCTGCGCGATCAGGCGATGGGCTTTTGCTTTGAAGCGGGCGCCGATGAAGATACCCATTTCCGGGCGACGAGCCTCGAAACGCTGCGTAACATGGTGGCTGCCGGTAGCGGCATCACGCTGTTGCCAGCCCTGGCCGTACCGCAGGAGAGAAAGCGCGATGGCGTGGTCTATGTGCCCTGCATCAAGCCGGAGCCGAGACGTACCGTGGGGCTGGTTTATCGCCCGGGTTCGCCGCTGCGTAGCCGCTATGAACATCTGGCGGAGGCCATCCGCAGTAAGATGGATGGCCATTTCGACGCCGCGTTAAAACAGGCGGTTTAAGCCATTTAACGCCGCGACCCGATAGGCTTCCGCCATCGTCGGATAGTTAAAGGTGGTGTTAACGAAGTACTCAATGGTGTTACCACCGCCTTTCTGCTCCATTATCGCCTGGCCGATGTGAATAATTTCGGCCGCGCGCTCGCCAAAGCAGTGAATCCCGAGGATCTCTTTCGTTTCGCGATGAAAGAGGATCTTCAGCGTACCGACGCTCATGCCGACGATCTGCGCCCGGGCCAGATGTTTGAACTGCGCGCGACCCACCTCGTAAGGCACCTTCATTGCCGTCAGCTGCTGCTCGGTTTTACCGACGGAGCTGATTTCCGGAATGGTGTAAATCCCGGTAGGGATATCCTCAATCAGGTGCGCCGATGCCTCGCCTTTCACCAGCGCTTGGGCAGCGATGCGGCCCTGGTCGTAGGCGGCGGAGGCCAGGCTTGGATAGCCAATCACATCGCCGACGGCATAAATATGCGGCAGGGCGGTTTGATACATGCTGTTGACCTTCAGCTGGCCGCGGCTGTCGGTTTGCAGACCGATATTTTCCAGCGCCAGTGAGTCGGTGTTCCCGGTGCGGCCGTTAGCGTACAGCAGGCAGTCCGCTTTGAGCTTTTTGCCGGATTTCAGATGCATGATGACGCCGTCATCAACGCCCTCAATCTTTTCGTACTCTTCATTGTGGCGAATGACCACGCCGCTGTTCCAGAAGTGATAGGAGAGCGAGTCGGACATCTCCTGATCGAGGAACGCCAGCAGACGATCGCGGGTGTTGATCAGATCCACTTTGACTTCCATTCCCCGGAAGATCGACGCATATTCGCAGCCGATCACCCCGGCACCGTAGATGATCACATGGCGCGGTTCGTGATGCAGGCTGAGAATCGAGTCGCTGTCATAAATGCGCGGATGATGGAAGTCGACGTCTGCCGGATGGTACGGGCGTGAACCACAGGCAATCACGAACTTTTCCGCCGTCACCGTTTCCACGGTACCGTCGTGGCACTCCAGCGCGATAGTGTGTTCATCAACAAAATGGGCATTGCCCTGCAGGATTTCGCAGTGGTTACGCTCATAGAAACCCTGACGCATATGGGTTTGCTGGTTAATGACGCTGTCGGCATGGTTCAGGATGTCGGCGAAGGAAGAACGAAGAAGACGGGAATGGTCGCTGTAGAGGGGATTTTGGTTAAACTCGATAATACGGCTGACGGCATGGCGGAGGGCTTTTGACGGGATGGTCCCCCAGTGGGTACAACCGCCGCCTACGTTATGGTAGCGCTCAATGACGGCAACGCGTGCTCCCTGTTTCACCAGCCCCATGGCGGCGCCTTCTCCGCCAGGACCGGAACCAATCACAATTGCATCATAATCCCAAGAGTGTGACATGGCATTACTCACCTGTTTTATACATAAAATAAACACGATGATAACATTCGCCGCGCTTTAACCCAATTATCGTTGTGCTTTTTTGCGGCATAAAAGCAGAAACAGCTCGTAAACAATCATTCACAATCCAGTGTAAACCGATTAGTTCTAATCTCTGGTATAGTGCCGGAAGGGCTTATGGAAGGATTCAGACAACGTGATGGGCGTAAGAGCGCAACAAAAAGAAAAAACCCGGCGTTCGCTGGTGGAAGCGGCATTCAGTCAGCTGAGTGCTGAGCGCAGTTTTGCCAGCTTGAGCCTGCGCGAAGTGGCGCGGGAAGCGGGGATCGCCCCGACGTCCTTCTATCGTCATTTTCGCGATGTCGATGAGCTGGGTCTGACCATGGTGGATGAAAGCGGGCTCATGTTGCGCCAGCTGATGCGCCAGGCGCGCCAGCGTATCGCTAAAGGCGGCAGCGTCATTCGTACCTCTGTTTCCACCTTTATGGAATTCATTGGCAACAACCCGAACGCCTTCCGCCTGCTGCTGCGGGAACGCTCCGGTACCTCCGCGGCGTTTCGTGCCGCCGTGGCGCGTGAAATTCAGCATTTTATCGCGGAACTTGCCGACTATTTAGAAATCGAAAACCATATGCCGCGCGCCTTTACCGAAGCGCAGGCTGAAGCTATGGTCACCATCGTATTTAGCGCTGGTGCCGAGGCTCTCGATGTGGGCCCGGAGCAGCGTCGACAGCTGGAAGAACGCCTGGTGCTGCAGCTCAGAATGATCTCGAAAGGCGCGTATTACTGGTATCGCCGTGAACAAGAAAAAATATCAAATCATTCCGAATAACGTGAAGGACGAGCAATGAAACACTCAGTACAAGATAGAGGTACGCTGCTGCTGGCGCTGATCGCAGGTTTATCCATTAATGGTACCTTCGCCGCGCTGTTCAGCTCCATTGTCCCTTTTTCCATCTTCCCCATTTTGTCGTTGGTGCTGACGGTTTACTGCCTGCATCAGCGCTATCAGAATCGTAGTATGCCCGTGGGTTTGCCGGGGCTCGCCGCTGCCTGTTTTATTCTCGGGGTGCTGGTTTACAGTACCGTCGTGCGCGCGGAATATCCGGACATCGGCTCTAATTTCTTCCCGGCGGTTCTGTCGGTGATTATGGTGTTCTGGATTGGCTACAGGTTACGCAACCGCAAGAACGCGGTCGCTGAATAATCTCTCACCCGGCAGCAGCGCTGTTGCCGGGTTTTCTCGCGCAGCTTTACTTCTTCGTTAGCAGCACGCCGCATTCCATATGATGGGTATAGGGGAACTGGTCGAATAGCGCCAGGCGCGCGATCTCGTGGGTCTCACTGAGCGTTTCCAGGTTCTGGCATAGGGTCTCCGGATTGCAGGAGATATAGAGAATACGCGGATACGCCTGCACCATTTTCTCCGTTTCGCTATCCAGCCCGCTGCGCGGCGGATCGACGAAAATCGTCTCGCACTGATAGCTCTTCAGGTCGATTCCCTGCAGGCGGTTAAACTCCCGCACGCCGTTCATCGCCTGGGTAAACTCTTCCGCCGACATGCGGATAATCTGCACGTTATCAATGTGGTTCGCTGCAATATTGTATTGCGCCGCCGCGACGGACGGTTTGGCGATTTCCGTTGCCAGCACGCGTTCGAAATTACGCGCCAGCGCCAGCGAAAAGTTGCCGTTGCCGCAGTACAGCTCAAGCAGGTCGCCGGTTGCGCCTTTAGTGGCGTCGATAGCCCACTCCAGCATCTGAATGTTCATCGCCGCATTTGGCTGGGTGAAGCTATTCTCAACCTGACGATAGATCATTTCACGCCCGCCAACCGGCAAGCGTTCATCGATATAGTCTTGATCCAGCTCGATTTTAGTTTTCGTGGCGCGGCCAATCAGGTGCACATTCAGATTTTGCGCCCGCAGCGCATCGCGCAAGCGCGACGCGTGCTGACGCCATTCATCGTCGAGCTTTTTATGATACAGCAGAGATATCACGGCCTGGTTGCTCAGGGTGGTGAGATAATCCACCTGAAACAGTTTGTGGCGCAGTACCGGGTTATCGCGTACGCCCTCAATCACCGCGGCCATCAGCTGATTAATCAGCTCGCTGGCAGCCGGGAAAGTCTCGACGCGGATCCGGGATTTGGTCTGCTGGTCGAACATAATGTGGTACAGATCGTCGCCATCGTGCCACAGGCGAAACTCTGCGCGCATGCGGTAGTGGCTGACCGGCGAACGAAACACTTCCGGAACCGGGGCGCTAAAAGGCGCCATCATTTTCTGCAAACGGACGACTTTTTCTGCCAGCTGCGCTTCATATTGTTCGGTAGGAAGGTGTTCGGGGGTCATGATGCATCCTGAATAAAATAAGTACGCGGGGATTGTAGGGAAAGCGCCGGGGATGTCCAGCCCTGATGATATAAGGAAATATAACGGTAGAAGTCTGGACATCTATATGTTTCTGATTATAGCATCGTGCTACCGGTCCTATGAGTTAATAGGGAATCCAGTGTAAATCTGGAGCTGACGCGCAGCGGTAAGGAAAAGTGGGATGAGCGCATTATGCAGACACTGCGGCTATTTAGCGGGAAGTCCTCGTCCATTAAACACTCCAAGCCCGAAGACCTGCCGGAATACGTCGCATTTGGTTTCTATCATCGCGTGCTACTGATAGAGCCGGCGGCATCCTTTGTTTATTACGGATGCTTTAAAAATGATTAAAAAAGCTTCGCTGATGACGGCGCTCTCCGTCACGGCATTTTCCGGCTGGGCGCAGGATAGCAATTCAGATACGTTAGTGGTCACAGCAAACCGTTTTCAACAGCCGGTCAATACGGTTCTTGCGCCGACCGATGTGGTTACCCGGGAAGATATCGATCGCTGGCAGGCGAAAGATTTAAACGATGTGATGCGCCGATTGCCTGGCGTGGACGTCGCGCAAAATGGTGGCATGGGTCAATCCTCCTCTCTGTTTATCCGTGGTACTGAAGCCAAACAAGTTCTGGTGCTGGTTGACGGCGTTCCCATGGCCCGACCGGGTATTACAAATAACCCCGATCTGAACCAGATCCCTTTGTCGCTGGTGCAGCGCGTCGAATATATCCGCGGCCCGCGTTCAGCGATTTATGGTTCCGGGGCAATGGGCGGCGTGATTAACGTCATTACGCATTCCGATAAAGAACAATCCAAAATTACCGCTGGGGTAGGATCGAAAGGCTACCAACAATATGACGGTACCCTGCGCCATCGCTTTGGCGATACGGTGGCGACGATTGCGGGTTCTTATGAGGGTAATAAAGGCTTTAACGTTCAGCCCGATTCAACCTGGGATCACGACGGCGACCGCGACGGTTTTCGTAATAAAACGTTTTGGGGCAGCCTCGAGCATAAATTTAACGAGAATGTTGACGGTTTCTTCCGCGGACACAGCTACACCAACAACTCTGATTACGATCTGGGAAGCCCGCCGTATAGCCCGGCCTACAGCGCCGATGAAAGCCAGCTCTATAACCAGAGCTGGGATGCGGGGCTGAACTTTAATTCCGGAATTTATTCCTCCCAGCTCATCGCCAGCTATCAGAAGATAAAGGACTACAACTACAGCAGTATTTATGGCCGTTATAATGATGGGACGACGCTCGACAGGATGACGCAGCGTAACCTGCAGTGGGGCAATAACGTTATTGTCGGCCATGGCTCTGTCAGCGCTGGGGTGGACTGGCAGCAGCAGCGGTTAACTTCATCAGATACGGCGATGTCGGATACCTACAAACGTGACAATACGGGACTGTACCTGACGGGCCAGCAGCAAGTTGGCGACGTGACCCTCGAAGCGTCCGGACGTGAAGACCACGATGAGCAGTTTGGCTGGCACGGTACCTGGCAGACTACCGCAGGCTGGGAGTTTGTCGAAAATTATCGCCTGACTCTCGGCTACGGTACCGGCTTCCTCGCGCCTTCTTTAGGGCAACAGTTTGGCTCCACTCGATTTGGTATCAACGCGAATCCTAATCTGAAACCTGAAGAGTCGAAACAGTGGGAAGCTGGGCTGGAAGGGCTCACCGGTCCCGTGGACTGGCGCTTGTCCGCGTACCATTACAAAATTACTAACCTGATTACCTATTATTCCGATCCTGTTACCTATGACGGGGAATACGACAATATCAATGCCGCGACGATTAAAGGCGTGGAATGGACGGGAAGTATCGATACCGGTATTTTCAGCCATCGCGTAACGTTGCAGTATGTCGATCCGCGCAACGATGATAACGGTGAAGTGCTGGCCCGTCGTTCTAAACGACAGGCAAAGTATCAGCTGGACTGGTCCATGTTTGATGTCGATATGGATGTGTCCTGGCAGTATTATGGGAAGCGTTACGATAACAACACCTCCCAGTACAACAATACGCAAAGAATTTTGCCGAGCTACAGCACGGTAGACGTTTCTGCATCGTATCCGATCACCGATCGCCTGACAGTTCGTGGTAAAATAGCTAACCTGTTCGATAAAGATTACGAGACAGCTTATGGCTACCAAACTGCAGGACGAGAATACTACTTGTCTGGCAGCTACACCTTCTGATCCACGTCCCACCGTGCTGGTGTTTGATTCCGGCGTCGGTGGGCTGTCGGTTTACAATGAGATTCGGCAGCTTCTGCCGAATCTGCATTATATCTACGCTTTCGATAACGTTGCTTTCCCCTACGGCGAGAAGAGCGAAGAGTTTATTGTTGAACGCGTCCTGGAGATTGTGACTGCGGTTCAGCAGCGTTACCCTCTGGCGCTGGCCGTTATTGCCTGTAACACCGCAAGTACCGTTTCCCTCCCCGCCTTACGCGATAAATTCGCCTTTCCGGTTGTCGGCGTCGTTCCGGCGATAAAACCGGCGGCCCGCTTAACGGCGAATGGCGTTGTTGGCCTGCTGGCGACGCGCGGAACGGTAAAACGCCCTTATACGCGCGAACTGATCTCCCGTTTTGCGAATGAATGCAAAATCGAAATGCTGGGGTCGGCAGAGCTGGTAGAACTGGCAGAGGCCAAACTGCACGGTGAGCCGGTCCCGCTGGATGAACTGCGGCGTATCCTGCGTCCCTGGCTACGAATGCAGGAACCACCTGATACGGTTGTGCTGGGGTGTACGCATTTCCCTCTAATACAAGACGAGCTGCAGCAGGTTCTGCCGGAAGGGACGAGAATGATCGACTCCGGAGCGGCGATTGCGCGTCGCACCGCCTGGCTATTAGAGCACGAAGCACCTGACGCAAAATCGAGTGATGCCAATATTGCGTACTGTATGGCGCTGACGCCTGAAACTGAGCAGCTTTTGAGCGTTTTGCGGCGCTATGGCTTCGAGTCGCTGGAAAAACTGGCGCTTTCATAGCGTTTTGCACAAAAAAGAGACGGTTGAAAGATTTTTTGAAAACAGGGCTTGTCAACGTCTCAGAACTCCCTATAATGCGCCTCCACTGACACGGAACAACGGCTTACAGCCCGCCGGG
>NZ_JBEAIG010000047.1:0-154161 GCF_040064575.1 Klebsiella sp. CN_Kp106
CCGCCGTCTGCGGGCCGGTAGCCCGGACAGATGCGCAGCATCGCCTCCGGGAAATGATGCCGCTCTGCGCCCGGCACCGCCGTCTGCGGCCCGGATAACGCGCCGTCAGGCTGCCGAGACCACCGATTTTTGCAGCAGCCACTCGCGGAATACCTGTAAATGCCGGGATTCCGCTTTATCCTCCTGCCACGTCATAATGAAGCGGTTGCCGGTGCGAATCGGCACATCGCAGGGGATCACCATCTCACCGCTATCCAGGTCATGCTGAATGGCAAAACGCGGCAGCAGCGCCACCCCCAGGTTCGAACGCACCGCCGCAATCAGCATTGAGAGCAGGTCAAAACGCGGACCGATGTTGATCTGCGGGCTGGTGATATTCGACAGCGCAAACCACTCCTGCCAGCCGTGAATTCGCGTGCTTTGATGCAGCAGCGGAAACTCGCCCAGCAGCTCCTCGACCGCCAGCTTCTGCCCGGGTTCGGACAGCAGCCCGCAGCCGCACACCGGCAGAATTTCCTCTTCGAACAGATACTCAACCTCCGCCCACGGCGAGCAAAAATCCTCGCGCATAATGGCGGCATCGTACTCGCGGCTAAGAAAATCGCCAATATTAGCCAGCGAATGAATATTAACGATAATGCCCGGATGTAATTTATTAAACTCGCGCAGGTTGGGGATCAGCCAGTGGGTGCTAAAGGTAGGATTGACGGCCAGCTCAAGCACCTGCACCGTCGGTTGCCATGTCATAATGGAGTTGGTATCACGTTCCAGTTTGTTAAGCGTTTCCTTAACGATAGTCAAATAATGCTTGCCAGCCGCATTTAAAAAAATCCTTTTTTTAGCATGATTAAATAATGACGTATGGAGGAAATCCTCCAGCGCCGTGACCTGTCGGAACACGGCGCTTTGTGTTAAAGCCAACTCTTCCGCTGCTCGAGTATAACTTTCGTGGCGAGCCACAACCTCAAAGGTCACCAGTAATTCAGTTTTGGGGATTTTTCCTCTCATAACGTCTTCCATTTACGGCGTGCAAAAAATTGTTTAATAGATAAAAAAAGCGCGCAAGGACATCAGATTAGCCCCGGGTGTTATATTTTATTTTACCTTCAGATGTCATTGATCTATTCCATGATAAATGCACACTGTTATTGATCAAATAATAACCAATAATACCCAGGCACTACAATAAACACAATTTAAACAATGTGATTGCCATGCAAATAACAGCAATAAGTTGTCAATATTTTTTCACATTAACTTGTTTATTTGCGAAGTCAGTCGATGAGACGATGAAATTTAATTGCCCGCTGGTGAGCATAAATGAAAATTTTTCCGCGATCGGCCACACATTATGAGCGCTCCAGGAAAAATCTGTATTAACGATAAAACGGCGGCTAATCGACTTACCGTGAAGCGGCTGCGAGATGCCGATCGCGGAACGACTGCGGGCTGGTGCGATGAGCGGCGCGAAACACCCGACAAAAGTAGCTGGTTTGCGCAAACTGAAGCTTACGCGCTACGCTGTCTACCGAATATGACGGATCGCCAAGCAGTTCTCCGGCACGCTGCATTTTGCGCTGATTAACCCAGACTTTAAAATTCACCCCCTGGCGTTTTTTAAAAAAACGACTAAAATAATTTGCGCTTAAACAAACGTGAGCGGCGACGGTCTCTAAAGACAGCTCACCATATAAATTCTCATCAATATAGCGTAATGCCGACAGCAGTTTTATTTCATGCGACGATTTTTGCGAATAATAAAACTCTCTCTTATGCCGCAACGGTTTCTCGTCCACTTCCCTGTTTTCTGCAATCGCAGACATATTATTAACGATAAAATGCAGTAATCTTATCGCCGCCGCCCGATGCTGGTTGTCGGTCGCGTTATGATGGTCGCAAATAATATAACCGGATAATGTATTGTCCTGAATCAGCGGTAAGGCAAAGAAATTTAACCCACCGTAGCCAGCAGGTAATCGATTGTCATTCGCCTCAATCACCGTGGTCTCCAGCCCGGTAGCCCGCGAAAAAAGCGCTGCCAGCGAGCTAAAGCCCTCCCATTGTTCATGCCTTTTCTTTCGCACCACATTATTCCCCACCGCCTTTTGCAAGCACTTAATATGCAAAATAGCGCGGATAAAAAGGATGATGCCGGACGCAAAAAATAATCTCATTTGCGCAGATGAATATGATTAAACGGCATGAAATCGCGGGCGAAAACGGCGTAACGCCTGATGGCGCAACTGCAGGCAAAAAAAAGGCCATCATCAGATGGCCAACCATGTCGAAATTGGACCAGCCCTTAACCATGCAGAACGTCAGGGCTGTTTTTTTACTTATTACTTAATTACGGTTTTCAGCGCTTCGCCGATATCGGCCAGGCTGCGAACGGTCTTCACGCCAGCGGCTTCCAGCGCGGCGAATTTCTCATCCGCCGTCCCTTTACCACCGGCAATGATGGCGCCCGCGTGTCCCATACGTTTGCCTTTCGGCGCGGTCACGCCGGCGATGTAGCCGACAACCGGTTTGGTCACGTGATCTTTGATGTAAGCGGCCGCTTCTTCTTCCGCGCTACCGCCGATCTCACCGATCATGACGATCGCTTCGGTCTGCGGATCTTCCTGGAACAGCTTCAGGATATCGATGAAGTTAGAGCCCGGGATCGGGTCGCCGCCGATGCCCACGCAGGTGGACTGGCCGAAGCCGTAATCAGTGGTCTGCTTAACCGCTTCATAGGTCAGGGTACCGGAACGGGAAACGATGCCCACTTTACCCGGCTGGTGAATGTGGCCCGGCATGATGCCGATTTTGCATTCGCCTGGGGTGATCACGCCCGGGCAGTTTGGCCCGATCATGCGCACGCCCGCTTCATCCAGCTTCACCTTCACGGTCAGCATATCCAGCGTCGGGATGCCTTCGGTGATGGTGATAATCAGCTTAATGCCTGCATCGATAGCTTCCAGGATGGAATCTTTGCAGAACGGCGCCGGAACGTAGATAACGGATGCGGTTGCGCCGGTCGCTTCTACCGCTTCGCGCACGGTGTTGAACACCGGCAGGCCCAGATGGGTGGTGCCGCCTTTGCCCGGCGTTACGCCGCCAACCATTTGCGTACCGTAAGCGATGGCTTGTTCAGAGTGGAATGTACCCTGGCTACCGGTGAAGCCCTGGCAGATAACCTTGGTATCTTTATTAATTAAAACGGACATTATTTCCCCTCCACTGCGGCAACAACCTGCTGAGCTGCATCCGTCAGACTTTTCGCTGCAATAATATTCAGGCCGCTGTCAGCCAGTTTCTTCGCGCCCAGTTCGGCGTTGTTACCTTCCAGACGAACCACTACCGGGACGTTAACGCCCACTTCGGCTACCGCGCCGATGATGCCGTCGGCAATCAGATCGCAGCGTACGATACCGCCGAAAATGTTAACCAGAACCGCTTTTACGTTGTCGTCAGAGAGGATGATTTTAAACGCTTCGGTGACGCGCTCTTTGGTTGCGCCGCCGCCAACGTCGAGGAAGTTAGCCGGTTCGCCGCCGTGCAGCTTAACGATGTCCATGGTGCCCATGGCCAGGCCCGCGCCGTTCACCATGCAGCCGATGTTGCCGTCCAGCGCGACGTAGTTCAGCTCCCACTGCGCCGCCTGAGCTTCGCGCGGGTCTTCCTGCGACTGGTCGCGCATTTCGCGCAGATCCGGCTGGCGGAACAGCGCGTTGCCGTCAGCGCCCAGTTTACCGTCGAGACAGATCAGGTCGCCCTGCTTAGTGATCACCAGCGGGTTGATTTCGATCAGCGCCAGGTCGCGCTCAAGGAAAATGGTCGCCAGGCCCATAAAGATTTTGGTGAACTGCTGAACCTGTTTACCTTCCAGACCCAGTTTGAACGCCAGTTCGCGGCCCTGGTAAGGCATCGGACCCGCCAGCGGATCGATGGCGATTTTGTGGATCAGGTGCGGGGTCTCTTCCGCTACTTTTTCGATTTCCACGCCGCCTTCGGTAGAGGCCATAAAGACCACGCGACGGGAGCTACGGTCAACAACCGCGCCCAGGTACAGCTCTTTATCAATATCGGTCGCCGCTTCAACAAGAATCTGGTTAACCGGCTGGCCGTTCGCATCTGTTTGATAGGTGACGAGGCGTTTGCCCAGCCAGTGTTCAGCAAATGCGCGAATGTCTTCTTTGCTCTTCACTACTTTCACACCGCCCGCTTTGCCGCGGCCACCAGCGTGAACCTGACATTTCACTACCCACGGACCCGCGCCGATTTTTGAAGCGGCTTCTTCTGCTTCACGCGGAGTAGTACAGGCATAACCCACCGGCGCCGGTAAGCCATAGCGGGCAAAGAGTTGTTTTGCCTGATATTCATGTAAGTTCATGTGTTCAGTCCATCCTTCAGGGAATAATTATAAACCTGTAGGCCTGATAACGGCGCTCGCGCGCTTTACCCGGCCTACGGTAGGTCATACTCTTGCTGACTACACGTCCAGCAGCAGACGAGTCGGGTCTTCCAGCAGCTCTTTAATCGCAACCAGGTAGCCAACCGACTCACGTCCGTCGATCAGACGATGGTCATAGGAGAGCGCCAGGTACATCATCGGCAGAATTTCCACCTTACCATTCACCGCCATCGGACGATCTTTAATGGCATGCATGCCCAGAATCGCGCTCTGCGGCGGGTTGATGATCGGCGTGGACATCAGAGAACCGAATACGCCGCCGTTGGTAATGGTGAAGTTACCGCCGGTCAGGTCGTCTACGGTCAGCTTGCCGTCGCGGCCTTTTACTGCCAGCTCTTTAATTTTCTTCTCGATATCCGCCATGCCCAGCAGATCGACGTCGCGCAGAACCGGGGTGACCAGGCCGCGAGGCGTGGAGACCGCCATGCTGACGTCGAAATAGTTGTGGTACACCACGTCGTCGCCATCGATAGAGGCGTTCACTTCCGGATAGCGTTTCAGCGCTTCCACGACCGCCTTCACGTAGAAGGACATGAAGCCCAGGCGGATACCGTGACGTTTTTCAAACGCGTCACCGTACTGCTTACGCAGATCCATAATCGGCTTCATGTTGACTTCGTTGAAGGTCGTCAGCATGGCGGTGGAGTTTTTCGCTTCCAGCAGACGCTCGGCAACGCGTTTGCGCAGACGGGTCATCGGCACGCGTTTTTCCGAGCGGTTGCCCAGCTGCGCCGCCGGAGCAGCAGCAGCGGGTGCAGCCGCCGGCGCTTCAGCTTTAGCCGGCGCGCTCGCCAGATGCTTCTCCACGTCTTCACGGGTCAGGCGGCCGCCAACGCCGGTGCCTTTAATGGCCGCCGCGTCGAGGCTGTGTTCCGCCAGAAGACGGCGAATCGCCGGGCTCAGCGCATCGTTGTTTTGTTCTTCCAGAGAAGCCTGCTGGCGCTGGGCCGGCGTCGACTCTTTGGCATCGGCTTTCGCACCGGACTCTTTGCCCGCGCTGTTGCCTTCACGCAGGCGGCCCAGGATCTGACGAGAGAGCACGGTAGCGCCTTCGTCTTCAATCACCGCGTCCAGAATGCCATCCGCTGAAGCCGGTACTTCCAGTACCACTTTGTCAGTTTCGATTTCTACCAGCACTTCGTCACGAACAACCGCATCGCCCGGTTTTTTATGCCAGGTGGCAACCGTTGCGTCAGCTACGGACTCAGGCAGGTCGGGAACCAGAATATCTACGCTACTCATTATGTATCCTTTAATTAATCGACGTTCAGCGCGTCATTGACCAGATCTTGTTGCTGTTTCTGGTGAACGGACAGGTATCCTACCGCCGGAGAGGCGGAGGCCGGGCGGCCTGCATAACGCAGAGAGGCCCCAAACGGAATCACTTCACGGAAGTGATGCTGGCTGCAGTACCACGCGCCCTGGTTGAGCGGTTCTTCCTGACACCAGACAAAATCATGCACGTGCGCATACGGTTTCAGCGCTTCCTGTACCGCCTGGTGCGGGAACGGGTAGAGCTGCTCTATGCGAACGATAGCGACATCTTTTTGCTCTTTCTTGCGGCGCTGTTCCAGCAGGTCGTAATAAACCTTACCAGAGCACAGCACAACACGCTTCACGGCTTTCGGGTCGAGATCGTCGATTTCACCGATTGCCGGCTGGAAGGTGCCGTTAGCCAGTTCGTCCATACTCGATACCGCCAGCGGGTGACGCAGCAGCGATTTCGGCGACATCACGATCAGCGGGCGACGCATACCGCGCAGCGCCTGACGACGCAGCATATGGTAAACCTGCGCCGGCGTGGACGGTACGCAAACCTGCATGTTCTGCTCGGCGCAGAGCTGCAGATAGCGTTCCAGACGCGCGGAGGAGTGCTCCGGCCCCTGGCCTTCGTAGCCGTGCGGCAGTAGCATCACCAGACCGCACATACGGCCCCACTTCTGCTCGCCGGAGCTGATGAACTGGTCGATAACCACCTGCGCGCCGTTGGCGAAGTCGCCGAACTGCGCTTCCCAGATGGTCAGAGTACGCGGCTCTGCGGTGGCATAGCCGTATTCAAACGCCAGGACCGCTTCTTCCGACAGCACGGAGTCCCAGACTTTAAAATGGCCCTGACCGTTGTGGACGTGCTGCAGCGGTGTATAGGTTGAACCATTTTTCTGGTTATGGATCACCGCGTGGCGGTGGAAGAAGGTTCCGCGCCCGGAGTCTTCGCCGGACAGACGCACCGAAATGCCTTCATCGACCAGCGTGGCGTAGGCGAGGTTTTCCGCGCCGCCCCAGTCGAACAGCTTCTCGCCGGCGGCCATTGCCTGACGATCGCCATAGATTTTCGCGACGCGCGACTGCATCTCAACGGCTTCCGGCACCGTACTGATGCGTTTCGCCAGCTCCTGCAGACGCTTAGGTTCAACTTTGTCCGGATAGCTCTCATCCCACTCGTGGTTGAGGTACGGGGACCAGGTAAAGGAGTGCATGTTCATCGGACGCCACTCCTGCACCACGCATTCGCCAGCATCCAGCGCGTCGCGGTAGAGGTTAACCTGCTCGGTAGCGTCTTCCAGCGTCGCGACCTTATCGGCTTCCAGCTTGTCAGCGTAGATTTTGCGCGGGGTCGGATGCTTTTTGATTTTCTGGTACATCAGCGGCTGGGTTGCGCTCGGCTCGTCGGCTTCGTTGTGGCCGTGACGGCGGTAGCACACCAGGTCAATGAAGACATCGCGTTTGAAGGTATTACGGAAATCCAGCGCCAGGCGGGTCACGAAAGCGACCGCTTCCGGGTCATCGGCGTTGACGTGGAAAATCGGCGACTGCACCATCTTACCGATGTCGGTGCAGTACGGGGTAGAACGCGCATCCAGCGGGTTAGACGTGGTGAATCCCACCTGGTTGTTAATCACGATGCGTACGGTACCGCCCACTTCGTAACCGCGCGCTTTGGACATGTTCAGGGTTTCCTGAACCACGCCCTGGCCGGTGACCGCGGCGTCGCCGTGAATGGTGATCGGCAGAACTTTGTTGCTGCTCGGTTCGTCGAGACGATCGAGGCGAGCGCGTACGGAGCCGATAACCACCGGGCTGACGATTTCCAGGTGCGACGGGTTAAACGCCAGTGCCAGGTGCACCAGGCCGCCTTCGGTTTCCATGTCGGACGAGAAGCCCATGTGGTACTTCACGTCACCGGTACCGAGGTGTTCTTTATGTTTACCGGCAAATTCGTCGAACAGGTCCTGCGGTTTTTTACCCAGCACATTGACCAGTACGTTCAGACGACCGCGGTGCGCCATGCCCAGCACCACTTCGCGGGTGCCGCTCTTACCCGCGTGGCGGATAATCTCTTTGAGCATCGGGATCAGCGCATCGCCGCCTTCCAGCGAGAAGCGTTTTGCGCCCGGGAATTTCGCCCCGAGGTAGCGTTCGAGGCCTTCCGCCGCGGTCAGCTCGCTCAGGAAGCGTTTTTTCTCTTCGGCGCTAAAGCTCGCTTTGCCTGCTACCGACTCGATACGCTGCTGGATCCAGCGTTTTTCTTCGGTAGAAGTAATGTGCATATATTCCGCGCCGATGGAGCCGCAATAGGTTTGCTTCAGGGCAGAGATCAGATCGCCCAGCTTCATCGTGTCTTTACCGATGGCAAAAGAACCTACGTTATAGATCTCCTGGAAATCGGCCTCGGTCAGATCGTGGTAAGCCGGATCGAGATCCGCCACTCTCTCTTGCTGCCACAGTCCCAGCGGATCGAGATTCGCATGCTGGTGACCACGGAAGCGGTATGCGTTGATGAGCTGCAGGACTTTAACCTGCTTCACATTGGTGTCAGGGTCGGAAATCGAAGAAGTGTAACGCGAGGCATCCTTCGCCAGGCGGCGGAAATAATCACGCGTTTTGGAATGAAATTGATCCGGTTTGACTCCGGTGCCAGGTAACTGCTGGAACATAGAACGCCAGTTGGCGTCAACAGAGTCAGGATCGGTTAAGAAGTCTTCATAGAGCTGTTCTATCCAGCTCTGGTTCGAACCAGAGAGGTAAGAAGAGTCCAGCCAGGCTTTCATTGCGCCGTTCTGCATCGTGATCCCTTAAGCATTTATATGCTTATTTCGCCGTAGAAACTACCACGCACAGAAGTTGTACGTGCCGGGGTTCACTTGTTGCGGATGAGTTGTGGTTTCGTCCGCTAAGGAACCTTTAAAAACTGCCATTAATCTTCGGCGTTCAGGCTGCGGTTGCGTTAGCTGCCTTCACTTACCCCGGTCACATAGTTCACTATGCTCCCGGAGATGCGTTCAGTTGCCGCCTTACCTCGCTCTGAACGCCTTGATTACTGGTACATATTTGGCGGTTTTTAAAGATTTCCTGCTATATCCCCCGGCGGCGCGAACGCTGCCGGGGCGACTGCTTTTGGTAGCCCGGATAAGCGCTAGCGCCATCCGGGGCAGACCGGGTTACTTACGCACTGCGCTGCAGCAGCATCGACTTAATATGGCCGATGGCGCGCGTTGGGTTCAGCCCCTTAGGACACACACTGACGCAGTTCATAATGCTGTGACAGCGGAATACGCTGAAAGCATCGCTCAGCCCTTCGAGGCGCTCGCTGGTTTCGGTATCGCGACTGTCGATCAGGAAGCGATACGCGGCCAGCAGGCCGGCCGGGCCGATAAACTTGTCCGGGTTCCACCAGAACGACGGGCAAGACGTTGAACAACATGCGCAGAGAATACACTCATACAAACCATCGAGTTTCTCACGCTGCTCTGGCGACTGCAGATGCTCGCGAGCCGGAGGATTTTGCCCATTATTCAACAAGTAAGGCTTAATCTTCTCATATTGTGCATAGAATTGCCCCATGTCTACCACCAAATCACGGATAACCGGTAATCCTGGCAGCGGACGGATAACAATTTTCTTACCCGGCTGATTCAGCGCGGAGATCGGCGTGATGCACGCCAGACCATTTTTCCCGTTCATGTTCAGACCGTCGGAGCCACAAACCCCTTCACGGCAGGAGCGGCGGAACGACAGCGACGGGTCTTTCTCTTTCAGCTGGATTAACGCGTCCAGCAGCATCATGTCGCGACCCTCTTCCGCTTCCAGGGTGTAATCCTGCATGCGCGGAGCATCGTCTACGTCCGGGTTATAACGATAAACTGAAAACTCGAGTTTCATATTCCTGTCTCCGCATTAATAAGTACGAATCTTCGGCGGGAATGCCGGACGCAGCTTCGGTTCCATATTGACGCTACGACGCGTCATGGATTCCGACTCTGGCAGATACAGGGAATGGCACAGCCAGTTTTCATCATCACGATCCGGGAAGTCGAAGCGGCTATGCGCGCCGCGGCTTTCGGTACGGTAGTTCGCAGACATCGCGGTGGCGTAAGCGGTTTCCATCAGGTTATCCAGCTCCAGGCACTCAACGCGCTGGGTGTTGAACTCGCTGGAAGTATCATCCAGGCGGGCGTTTTTCAGACGCTCGCGGATGGCTTTCAGCTGCTCAAGGCCCTTCGCCATTGCATCCCCTTCGCGGAAGACCGAGAAGTTATGCTGCATACACTCTTGCAGCGCTTTGCGGATTTCGACCGGGTCTTCACCATTCCGGTTGCCGTTCCAGCGGTTCAAACGTTCCAGAGAAGCGTCGATCTCTTCATCCGTCGCGTCGCGCAGTACGCCCTGCTCGGCGATAGACTCTTGCAGGTGCAGACCCACCGCGCGGCCAAAGACCACCAGGTCAAGCAGCGAGTTGCCGCCCAGACGGTTCGCGCCGTGTACCGATACGCAGGCGATTTCGCCTACCGCGAACAGTCCCGGAATAACCACATCTTCGCCCTGCTCGTTGACGGTCAGCGCCTGTCCGCTCACTTTGGTCGGAATACCGCCCATCATATAGTGGCAGGTTGGGATAACCGGAATCGGCTCTTTTACCGGGTCGACGTGGGCAAAGGTGCGGGAGAGCTCCAGGATACCCGGCAGGCGGGATTCCAGCACTTCTTTACCGAGGTGATCGAGCTTCAGCTTGGCGTGCGGGCCCCACGGACCATCGCAGCCGCGACCTTCACGGATTTCGATCATGATGGAACGCGCCACCACGTCGCGACCCGCCAGGTCTTTCGCATTCGGGGCATAACGTTCCATGAAACGTTCGCCGTGTTTGTTCAGCAGGTAGCCGCCTTCACCGCGGCAGCCTTCTGTCACCAGAACGCCCGCCCCGGCGATACCGGTCGGGTGGAACTGCCACATTTCCATATCCTGCACCGGCACGCCGGCGCGGATCGCCATACCAACGCCGTCGCCGGTATTGATATGGGCATTGGTGGTGGACTGGTAGATACGACCGGCGCCGCCGGTAGCCAGCACGGTGGCGCGAGCCTTGAAGTAAACCACTTCACCGGTTTCGATACACAGGGCGGTACAACCGACCACCGCGCCATCGGCGTTTTTCACCAGATCCAGCGCGTACCACTCGGAGAAAATAGTGGTGTGATTCTTCAGGTTCTGCTGATAGAGGGTGTGCAGCAGGGCGTGACCGGTACGGTCAGCCGCCGCAGCGGTACGTGCCGCCTGCTCGCCGCCGAAGTTTTTCGACTGGCCGCCGAACGGACGCTGATAAATCGTGCCATTTTCGAGGCGCGAGAACGGCAGACCCATATGATCCAGCTCCAGAATCGCTTCCGGGCCGGTTTTACACATGTATTCGATGGCGTCCTGATCGCCAATGTAGTCCGACCCCTTAACGGTGTCGTACATATGCCATTCCCAGTTATCTTCATGGGTATTACCGAGCGCGACGGTGATACCACCCTGCGCGGAAACGGTATGGGAACGGGTCGGAAAAACTTTAGAGAGCAGCGCACAGCTCTGGCCGCTCTGGGAAATCTGCAGCGCCGCGCGCATACCTGCGCCGCCGGCACCAATGACAACAGCATCAAATTCTCTGACAGGCAATTTCATTACACACCCCACACCACAACAAATCCATAAAGAACGTAAGCCACCAGCGCAACAACGATCAGCAGTTGCAGAATTAAGCGCACGGCCAGTGGTTTAACGTAGTCCGTTAATACCTGCCACATCCCGATCCAGGCGTGGATCAGAATGGAAACGAGAGCCAGCAGGGTGAAGACTTTAGTGAACGCGGAGGAGAAAAAGCCCGTCCAGACTTCCCATGAAATTTCACCGGTGGTGGCAAAGAAGCCAACCATATAGATGATGTAGAGGGTCAGAACGATAGCGGTAGCACGGACCAGAATAAAGTCATGTACGCCGTTGCGTCCTAGTGCTGAGGCGTTGCTTACCATACGAGGACTCCTGCGAGAAGTGAAAGCACGACAGTAATAACAAAAGAAATTTTGGCGGAGCGTGTCCCTACTTCGAGGGTTTCTTCAAGGTAGCCAAAATCCATCAGCAGGTGGCGAATACCGACCACCGCGTGATACGCCAGCGCGGTCAGAATGCCCCACATGATAAACTTCACAAAGAAGCTATCCATAATGGATGCCGCAGTGAGAAAACCTTCGGGAGAGGAAAGGCTGGTGCCCAGCAGCCAAAGCAGAATCCCGATCGCCACGAAGGTGATCACTCCGGATACGCGATGGAGAATGGACGCTATCGCCGTGATTGGGAACCGGATCGTTTGCAGATCCAGATTGACAGGTCTTTGTTTTTTCACATTTCTTACCATGAATAACGCCCACATGCTGTTCTTATTGTTTCCTTCCTCCGGTCTGCTTGCGGGTCAGACAGCGTCCTTATCTATAACTAAAAGTCATGTTAAAACGCCTTTCCAGGAGTTAAAGCGTGACAAAATAACGCTGGGTGGCTCGGGATTGCAGGGTGTTCCGGAGACCTGGCGGCAGTATAGGCCGTTCACAAAATCATTACAATTAACCTACATATAGTTTGTCGGGTTTTCTCCCGAACAGTGATCCATGTCACGATAACAACATATTTTTAATTTTTAATCATCTGATTTGACAAATATTAAACATTATTGTTACAACCATTACCAGATAAATGCAATAATACGCAAAAGTTATGGGGTCACTCTTTTACCTGAGAATAAGTTATGCAACAGTGAGAGAGTATTGACCGATGTAATCAGGACAGTTATTAGTGGTATATAGTTTTATAATATTCGGGCTGCTAAAACGCTGATTTGCTGTTGTTTCGTCGTAGGCTGAAGACGTACCATCAAGCGCCCTTGCTCTGTACCCTGCCCTTTTCGCGACGCAGAGCGATGTGCAACATAACAAACTGGTAATGTCATCTGCTACGGGCTGAATGCAAATCCACCACCCGGCAGCCTTAAGCAATAAAGGCGCTAAGGAGACCATAAATGTCTGATGCTAAAGCAAAAATCACCCTGGGTGGTGATACTGCTATCGAACTGGATGTGCTAAAGGGCACGCTCGGTCAGGATGTTATTGATATTCGTAGTCTTGGTTCAAAAGGCGTGTTTACTTTTGACCCTGGTTTTACCTCCACCGCATCCTGCGAATCTAAAATCACCTTTATCGACGGTGATGAAGGTATCCTGCTGCACCGCGGTTTCCCGATCGATCAGTTAGCAACCGACTCCAACTATCTGGAAGTATGCTACATCCTGCTGAACGGTGAGAAGCCGACCCAGGCCCAGTACGACGAATTCAAAACCATCGTTACCCGCCACACCATGATTCACGAACAGATTACCCGTCTGTTCCACGCGTTCCGCCGCGATTCTCACCCGATGGCCGTCATGTGCGGTATCACCGGTGCGCTGGCCGCGTTCTATCACGATTCGCTGGATGTGAATAACCCACGCCACCGCGATATCGCCGCATTCCGCCTGCTCTCCAAAATGCCGACGATGGCGGCAATGTGTTACAAGTACTCTATCGGCCAGCCTTTCGTTTATCCGCGCAACGACCTCTCATACGCGGGTAACTTCCTGAATATGATGTTCTCCACGCCGTGTGAAAAATATGAAGTGAATCCGATTCTGGAACGCGCCATGGACCGTATCCTGATCCTGCACGCCGACCACGAACAGAACGCTTCAACGTCCACCGTACGTACCGCCGGCTCTTCCGGCGCGAACCCGTTTGCCTGCATCGCTGCGGGTATTGCCTCCCTGTGGGGACCGGCACACGGCGGCGCCAACGAAGCGGCGCTGAAGATGCTCGAAGAGATCAGCTCCGTTGAACACATTCCGGAATTCGTCCGTCGCGCGAAAGACAAAAACGACTCTTTCCGCCTGATGGGCTTTGGCCACCGCGTGTACAAAAATTACGACCCGCGCGCCACCGTTATGCGTGAGACCTGCCACGAAGTGCTGAAAGAGCTCGGTACCAAAGACGATCTGCTGGAAGTGGCCATGGAGCTTGAGCACATCGCGCTCAACGACCCGTACTTCATCGAGAAGAAACTCTACCCGAACGTCGATTTCTACTCCGGTATCATCCTCAAAGCGATGGGCATTCCGTCTTCTATGTTTACCGTTATCTTCGCGATGGCGCGTACCGTGGGCTGGATTGCGCACTGGAACGAAATGCACAGCGACGGCATGAAAATCGCCCGTCCGCGTCAGCTGTATACCGGCTACGAAAAGCGCGATTTCAAAAACGATATCGCCCGTTAAGAGGGCTATCGCAGCGACAAAAAACGCGCCTGAAGGCGCGTTTTTTTATTGCTGACATCCCGGGCACCAGTAAAACGGCCGCGACGATAGCATCGTTCTCTCGATTATTCCGCCGCAGCGCTCGCAGGCCTCCCCTTCGCGATGAAAAACCTTAAAGCGAAACAGCGCGCCGTGGTGCTTATTCTCGTCCACCAGACCGCGGGTGTTGTAGGACAAGCGCGGGATCTCCAGCAGCGCATGCGCCAGCGCATCGAGCTGTTTTTCATCCAGTTCAGAGGCTTTATGCCGCCCGGTCAGCCCCACCTGCCAGAGGATCTCCACGCGCAGATAGTTGCCTAATCCGGCAAGAAACGCCTGATCCAGCAGCAGACCGGAGAACTGGCGGTTGCGGAATTTCGCCGACAGCAGCCGCGCTTTGACCTGTTCAACGCTAAGGCGCATATCGAGCACATCCGGCCCGACCCGCAGCAAAAACGGATGGCTGACGAGCTGCTCGGGCGTCAGCATCTCAATATCAGAGGCGCTGTAGAGCAAAATCGCCCTGCGCGCGGTCTGCAGCCGAACGCGCAGAACGCGCGTCGTTTCAGGCTGCTCCCCCGCGTCCACCACTCGCCAGACGCCGTACAGCTGATTGTGGCTATACAGCGTTAGCCCGCCGGAGAAGTGGGTCAGCAGCGCCTTACCGCGAGTTTCAATGTGCGTCACTCGCTGGCCGACCAGCTGAGATTGGTAATGTTGTAACTGCGGGAAGGCGAACCACGCCCCGGTCAGGGGTTCGCCTTTAATCGCCGCTTCCAGGCTATCCGCCGCGCGGCGAATTTCCGGACCTTCCGGCATAATCTTGTCCTTGTGTTAATGCGTTGCCCCACCGCCGACTTTCACATCGCCATCCTGCTGCAGGGCAACGGCGATGGCCGTCTCCAGCGCGGCCTGCACCGTCTCTACCGCCATACTGGCTTCGCCGGGATGAGCCGCGGCCTGCTCCGGCAAATACGGAATATGGATAAACCCGCCCTTCGCGCCGCTGCGATGACGCAGGCTGTGCAGCAGGCCGTACATCACGTGATTACAGACAAACGTCCCCGCCGTCTGCGACACCGACGCCGGGATCCCCCGGCTGCGCAGGGCGGTTACGATCGCTTTGATCGGCAGCGTGCTGAAGTACGCCGCCGGCCCGCCGGCAGCGATCGGTACGTCGATCGGCTGCAGGCCTTTATTGTCCGGGATCCGCGCATCATCGACGTTGATCGCCACCCGCTCAACGGTGATGTCGACGCGACCGCCCGCCTGGCCAATCGCCAGGGTCAGGACGGGATCCAGCTCATCCAGCGCGGCGTTCAGCGCCGTCAGGGCGTCGCCAAAGACGCACGGCAGCTGCCGCGCCGCCACCGGCTGTCCGCCGATAATAGCGCCATCCAGCCGCTTTACCACTTCCCACGAAGGGTTAACCGCTTCGCCGCCGAACGGCTCAAAACCGGTAATTAACACGCCAGCCATGATCCCTCCTTACAGGAACATCAGGAAATAGAGCAAAAATACGTTCACGATAAGCAGCATAACGCCGGTCGGCACCTGGGCTTTTATGACCGCGTTTTTATCCGGCAGCTCCAGCAGCGCGGCAGGCACGATATTGAAGTTCGCCGCCATGGGCGTCATCAGGGTACCGCAGTAGCCGGAGAACATGCCAATGGCCGCCATCACCGCCGGGTTCCCCCCGTGCTGCAGCACCAGAATCGGGATCCCGACCCCCGCCGTCACGATAGGAAACGCGGCGAAAGCGTTGCCCATCACCATCGTCAGCAGCGCCATTCCCAGGGTATAGACGGCAACGGCGATGAACCGGCTGTCTACCGCCAGGTAGTGCTGCGTCAGCAGGGAGATGCTGTTGCCAACGCCGGCGGCGGTAAACAGCAGCCCGAGCACCGCGAGGATCTGCGGCAAAATAAACGCCCAGCCCACCGAATCCAGCAGGCGGCGGGCTTCCTGTAACGGCTGCGCCGCCGTTTCATGGGTCATGCGGATAGCCATCACCAGACCGAGCAGCGTGCCCGCGGTCATCGAAAACAGCGTGATCAGCGTGGCGTGATTGCCCGGGCCAAAGATAGCGACCTGCAGCGAGGGGAGATTATTAAACAGCAGCACGCCGATCACCGTCACTACCGGGATCGCCAGCGCCGGGAAAAACAGCCGGTTGCCAAGACGCGCGGCGCTGGCGGTACGTTCTTCCTGCGAGCGCTGATGATAGCGACCGAGGCGCACGCCGCCAAAACCGGCGATCAGCGCCAGCACCACCACCACCACGCCAACGCCGATATTAACGGCCCGCTTGTCGCCGACCAGCTCATAGGTCCAGTCGCCAAACAGAAACACCAGGCCATACAGCCCCCAGAACAGGCCGGTTGTCAGCCTGCGCGGGTTGGCCTTATCGCGCCATGACATCACCGCCACCACCAGCAGAACCGCGCCCGCCAGCCAGTACAGCCAGGTTTGCTGAAAATTCATGCGGCACCGCCTTTCACCTGCCCGGCGTTAACCTTGTCCAGCTCGCGCTGGAGATGGCGGTCGAGGCGCCACAGGCGGGCGGAGTGGATCAGGAAGGCGCAGACCGCCGTTGGGATCCCCCACAGGGCGATATGCAGCGGCTCGGTCTGAATGCCGCCCGACTCCAGCATAAAGTTATGCATAAAGATAATCGCCCCGAAGGCGACGAAAATATCTTCCCCGAAGAACAGGCCCACGTTGTCGGTCGCCGCCGACATCGCACGCAGACGATAGCGCACCTCGCCGGGCAAGGCGCCGAAGTTTTTCTCCGCCGCCCCTTCCGCCATCGGCGCCAGCAGCGGGCGCACCATCTGCGGATGACCACCCAGGCTAGTGAGCCCCATCGCCGCGGTCACTTCACGAACGAACAGATAGACGATAAGCAGACGACCGGCGGTGGCGCTGCGGATCTTCGCGATCCACGTCTGCGCGCGCTCTTTCAGACCGTGCCGCTCCAGCAGGCCAATCACCGCCAGCGGCAGCAGAAGAATAAACGGCAGGTTGCGGGTATTAAGAAATCCTTCTCCCAGCTTTTCCAGAATGGTCGCGATCGGCATATGCGCCGTCAGACCCGTGATGATCCCGGACACAATAACCACCAGTACCGGGTTAAAACGCAGAACAAATCCGACCACGATCGCAGCAATGCCGATCAGTGGCCAGAGAGATAATGACTCTCCCATAGTTACATCCTGTATGTTGTTGTGAATTGTTGTCTAATGTTAATTGCTTGATAATATTGTTTTTATTCTTCTACTTCCGCACTGACCTGTATATTGCGCCCGGCAAACGCCGCGCGCAAGCGGCGCGCAAAATCCAGCGCGTGCTCGCCGTCGCCGTGCAGGCAGACGGTTTCCGCCACCACGTGCGCCCATTCGCCGGTGATGCTACGCACCCGGCTGTGCTGCACCATTTCCAGGGTTTGCGCCAGCGACTGCTCTTCGCTCTCGATCAGCGCGCCGGGCTGGGTGCGCGGCACCAGGCTGCCGTCCGCCAGATAGCCGCGGTCGGCGAAGACCTCCTGGCGGGTGGTCAGCTGATAACGCTGCCCGGCGCGAATCAGCTCGCTGCCCGCCAGGCCTACCAGCACCAGACCCGCGTCAACGTCATATACCGCTTTGGCGATAGCGTCAGCAAGCTGCGGATCTTTTGCCGCCTGGTTATAGAGCATGCCGTGCGGCTTGACGTGCTGCAGCTCGCCGCCCTGCGCGCGCACCAGCGCCGCCAGCGCGCCGACCTGATACAGCGTTTGCGCATAAACCGTTTCCGGCGGCAGCTGCATCGCCGTACGGCCAAAATTTTCCCGGTCAGGAAAGCTGGGATGCGCGCCCACCGCGACGCCATATTTCAGCGCTTCGCGGACGCACTGCAGCATCATCACCGCATCGCCCGCATGGAAACCGCAGGCGATATTGGCGGAAGAGACCAGCTGCAGCAGCGCGCTATCGTTGGCGCAGCCTTCGCCCAGGTCGGCGTTTAAATCAATCTTCATCGTTCAGTCTCCATGCCAGCTGTTCAAAATAACGTTGTCTGTCGGCGCGCGCCTTCAGCGCCTCCTCCAGGGAGCAGGGAACAAAGTGGATCGGCTGTCCCAGCGGGATCTGCGCCAGCTGGTACATGTCGGCTTCGATAATGGTCGCAATCCGCGGATAGCCGCCGGTGGTCTGCGCGTCGTTCATCAGTACGATGGGCTGGCCATTATGCGGAACCTGTACCACGCCGGGCAGCAGGCCGTGCGAAAGCATCTCGCGGTCGGTCGTCCGCTTCAACGGTTGCCCCTGCAGGCGATAGCCCATACGATTGCTCTGCGGGCTAAGCTGCCACGGCGAGCGCCAGAACGTGTCCTGCGACACGCTATCAAACTCCTGGTACTCGGGCCCGGGCAGCGCGCGGATGCGGTTGCCGATGGGGAGCTGCTTCACGCCGCGCGGCCCGCGGAACTGCTTATCCGATTTCCCCAGCTTCAGCCGGTCTCCGTCCTGCAAACGTCGACCTTCCAGACCACCAATCCCCACTTTCAGATCGGTGCTGCGCGAACCCAGCACCTTCGGCACCGCAATCCCCCCCGCCACCGCCAGGTAGCTGCGCACGCCGTGCTGCGGGTTCTTGAGCACCAGATGCTGCCCGGCCTTGACCGCCGTTCGCCAGCCCACCCATACCGGCTCGCCATCGAGCTTCGCCTCGCAGGCGGCGCCGGTCAGCGCAAACCAGCCGCTGCGTTCAAACTGAATATCCACCTGACCCAGCGTTATCTCCAGCGCCGCGGCGTTAGCGCCGTTACCCACCAGCAGATTAGCGGTGACCAGCGCCGGCTTATCCATAGCGCCACAGCGGCTGATGCCCAGCTGACGCAGCCCTTCACGCCCGCCGTCCTGCACCGAGGTATACATTCCGGCGCGGATAATTTTTAACATACGCCCTCCTTTTGCGGCACGAAACGCACTCTGTCGCCGGAACGCAGCAGCACCGGCTCCTTGCGCTTCGGATCAAACAGCGCCAGCGGCGTACGCCCCAGCAGCTGCCACCCTCCGGGCGTCGCCAGCGGATAGATCCCGGTTTGCGCTCCGCCAATACCGACGGACCCGGCGGGCACCAGCAGGCGCGGCTCCGCCCGTCGCGGCATCGCCAGCTGCTCCGGCAGGCCGCCGAAGTACGGGAACCCCGGCTGGAAGCCGAGGAACCACACCACGTACTCCACCGACGAATGCAGCTCAACCACCTGCTTTTCGCTCAGGCCGCTGTGGCGGGCAATTTCTCCCAGATCCGGGCCGTATTCGCCGCCATACACTACCGGGACCGAGACCTCCCGCGATTCCGGTTCGAGCGTATCGCACTCCTCCCACCAGAGCTGCAGGCGCTCAATCGCGTCCCACGCCGTCTGCTGCGGGTTGCGCAATATCACGGTAATGTTGTTCATGCCAGGGATGGCTTCCACCACCTCGGTATGGCCTACCAGCCGCTGGGCTAACCGCCAGATCCGCTTCTGGCTTTCCAGCGTCACCGGAGGCTCAAGCTCCAGTACGACTGCCGTTTCACCTAATAAATAACAACGCGCTCGCTGCACTTTTGCCTCCGTTCATCAGGCCGGGTTCGGGATATCAATAAACGTGACGTCCAGTTCGGTATTTTCCGTCAGCCATTCGCTTAACGCGCGAATGCCGCCGCGCTCGGTGGCATGGTGCCCGGCGGCGTAGAAATGCAGCCCCTGCTCGCGCGCCGAGTGTATGGTTTGCTCTGAAACTTCACCGGTAATAAACGCATCGACGCCAAAGCGGGCCGCGCTGTCGATAAAGCTTTGCCCACCGCCGGTGCACCAGGCCACGCGGGCGACTTTATCCGGCCCGGTGTCGCCGCACCACAGCGGTTTGCGACCCAGCCGCGCTTCAATCCATGAAGCCAGCTCCAGGCCCGATACCGCCATCGACAGTTCGCCCCACGGTACCAGCGGTTCAATCTCCCCCATCACATTGATGCCGAGCAGCGACGCCAGCTGAGCGTTATTGCCCAGTTCCGGGTGAGCGTCGAGCGGCAGGTGCCAGCCATAGAGGTTAATGTCGTTAGCCAGCAGCGTTTTGAGGCGGTTGCGCTTCATGCCGCGAATGACCGGCGATTCGCCTTTCCAGAAGTAGCCGTGATGGACGATCACCGCATCGGCCTCCAGGCGGACGGCTTCATCCAGCAGCGCCTGGCTGGCGGTCACGCCGGTGACGACTTTTTGTATCGTTTCGCGCCCTTCCACCTGGAGCCCGTTGGGGGCGTAATCACTGATGGCCGCGCTATTGAGTTTTTCATTAATCAGTTGTTCCAGTTCACTATTTTTCATTGCCGTTCCACCAGGTCATCGTTCTATGCAGAGGAATAACATAACGGTATCCGTCCGGTCAGTCGATAGTTCTGCCGCTTCGCCGTCCATTTTGACTTTTCGCGAAATCCCGCAATTTGTCTACTCCCTCGCTCGCGCATTCGTGTATATTTATGCACTATTACAGCATATTAAATAACCAGAAAGCCCATAAGGCCATGAATATCGCTAGTTAATGGCTATTCATGCAGAAAGATCGACTTTCTTTTTTACGGCAGGACAAGGCATTACATGAACACACAATCCTCACAGCCGCGGGCGATTTATTACGTCGTCGCGCTGCAAATCTGGGAATATTTCAGTTTTTACGGCATGCGCGCGCTGCTGATTCTTTATCTCACCAACCAGCTCAAGTATGACGATAATCATGCTTATGCGCTGTTCAGCGCCTACTGTTCTTTAGTCTACGTCACGCCGATTCTCGGCGGCTTCCTGGCCGATAAGCTGCTGGGCAACCGCATGGCGGTGATGCTCGGCGCGCTGCTGATGGCCATCGGCCATCTGGTGCTCGGCGCCAGCGAAATCGCCCCTACCTTCCTCTATTTGTCGCTGGCGATTATTGTCTGCGGCTACGGGCTGTTTAAATCCAACGTCAGCTGCCTGCTCGGCGAGCTGTATGAACCCACCGACCCGCGCCGCGACGGCGGTTTTTCGCTGATGTACGCGGCGGGTAACGTCGGGTCTATCGTTGCGCCGATCGCCTGCGGCTACGTGCAGGAAGAGTACAGCTGGGCGATGGGCTTCGCGCTGGCGGCCGTCGGCATGATCGCCGGGCTGGTGATTTTCCTCAGCGGCAATCACCATTTCCGCCACACCCGGGGCGTCAATCGCGAAGCGCTGCGGGCGCGGAGTTTCGTCTTACCAAACTGGGGCTGGCTGCTGGTGCTGCTGATCGCCGCGCCGCTGCTGATCACCGTGCTGTTCTGGCAGGAGTGGTCGGTTTACGCGCTGATTGTGGCGACGGTTATCGGCCTGGCGGTACTGACGCGGATCTACCTACGGGCGGAGACCGCCAGGCAGCGTAAAGATCTGCGTCTGATTATGGTGCTCACCTGCTTCAGCCTGCTGTTCTGGGCCTTTGCGCAGCAGGGCGGCAGCTCCATCAGCCTCTATATCGACCGTTTTGTTAATCGTCATTTTATGGGCTATGAGATACCGACCGCGATGTTCCAGTCGGTGAACGCCTTTGCGGTGATGCTCTGTGGGGTGGTGCTGGCGTGGCTAGTGAAGGAGAATATTAACGGCAACCGTACCGTGCGCATCTGGGGCAAATTCGCGCTGGGCCTCGGCCTGATGAGCGCCGGTTTCTGTATCCTGACCCTCAGCGCACGCTGGTCGGCGGCTTACGGACAATCTTCAATGCCGCTGATGGTGCTGGGCCTGGCGGTGATGGGCTTCGCCGAGCTGTTTATCGACCCGGTGGCGATGTCGCAGATTACCCGTATTGAGATCCCCGGCGTGACCGGGGTGCTGACCGGTATTTATATGCTGCTCTCCGGCGCTATCGCTAACTATCTGGCAGGCGTGATTGCCGATCAAACCTCGCAGGGGTCGTTCGACGCCGCCGGGGCCGTCAACTACTCGATCAACGCCTACATTGAGGTGTTCAGCCAGATAACCTGGGGCGCGCTGGCCTGCGTTGGCCTGGTGCTGGCTATCTGGCTGTATCACGCCGTTAAGATCCGGACTCGTCGCCTGGCGATGGAGTCTTAAGCTCTCTGGCGGCTTCCCAGGCCGCCAGCGTCGCCAGCCGCGCCTGCTTGTGGTCAACAATCGGGCGCGGATAATCCAGCGTTACGCCCTGTTTCTCCGCCCACAGCCACGGTTGATGCACCGCTTTTTCAGGTACCCCGGCCAGCTCCGGCAGCCATTGACGAATAAACTGCCCCGCTTTGTCGAAGCGCTCTCCCTGGGTCGTCGGGTTAAAAATACGAAAATAGGGCGCGGCATCGGTACCCGTTGAAGCCGCCCACTGCCAGCCGCCGTTATTCGCCGCCAGATCGCCATCAATAAGTTGTTCGATAAAGTAGCGCTCGCCCAGCCGCCAGTCGATGCGCAGGTCTTTCACCAGAAAACTGGCGACAATCATCCGCAGGCGGTTATGCATCCAGCCGGTCGCATTAAGCTGACGCATTGCGGCGTCGACAATCGGGAAGCCGGTTTGCCCGCGCTGCCAGGCCTGAAGCGCGGATTTATCGTCCAGCCACGCCACGTTATCGGTCCAGTCGATAAAAGGCCGCCCCTTACACAAGTTTGGGTAGTAAACCATCAGGTGACGATAAAACTCGCGCCAGATAAGCTCGTTGAGCCATACCGATCCGGCTTCGCCATCCAGCGCCCGCGGCTGCTCAACCCGCAAACGGTGCAGGCACTGGCGCGGTGAGAGCGCGCCCACCGCCAGGCACGGCGACAGTCGGCTGGTCCCCTCGATGGCGGGAAGATCGCGCTGCTGCTCATAGTCGGCGGCCTTTTGCTGGCAGAAGCCGCGAAGCCGGGCGATGGCGCTTTTTTCATCCGCGGCGAACAGCTCGCTATCAAATGGCGTCTGCGGATAATCTATTTTCACTTCAGACGCCGCAGCGATGGGCCCGCCCGCGCGGACTTGCGGCGCGGCGACGCACTCCGGCAGCGCTTCCTGCAAACGGCGAATAAAGGCATTTTTAAACGGCGTAAAGACCTTATACATTTCACGACTGCCGGTCAGTACGCTGCCCGGCGGCAGCAGAACGCTGTCATCAAAGCCCTGACAGGTCACCTCCGCTAAGGTTTTCTCCACCGCCGCATCGCGCTGGCGTTCATTGATTTCGTACTGGTAGTTGTAAAACAGATGGGTCACCTGCCGCTGCCGGCAAATGCTGGCGAGCAGCGCCACGCTGGCGGTGAAATCTGCGGCATGTTCAATCTGCAGCGGGATCCCCTTTTCGGCCAGCGCCGCTTGCAGGCTATGAAGGTGGCTGACCATAAACGCCGCCTGGCGCGGCGCCATACCGTGCTGGCGCCATTGCCCAGGCGTGGCGATAAATAATCCCAGCACCTCGGCATCGGGATCGCGGCAGGCGGCGGCGAGCGCCAGGTTATCGTGGATGCGCAAATCCGCGCGAAACCAGACCAGATGGGTGGCCATAGCATTCCTTTCATCATGAAAATTGATAAGTTCGACTTATATTTAACCCTCCCGCAGGCTTAACCTTCGGGGAGTGAATAAGTGTAAGCCACTCATGGCAAAAAAAAACCGCCGGGTAAACCGGCGGCATGATGATAAGGCAATCTGTTGGCACGCTGTGCCGGGGAAAACAGGGTAAATAAGCCAGGATATCAATCCATTAGCCCGTTTCCGCAGCGCGCGCCCGCTGAGCCATAAACCGTTATTAATAAAAATCTGCGGAGACTTTTTCAGCCTGCGCCAGCCATACCGGCTGTTCGCTGGTTTTCGCCCACACGCGGTGCAGCCAGCTGTAAAAACGGGCGCGATCTTTCCAGAACAGCATTACCGGCAGCGCCAGCACGCCAGCCGCCACGGCGAAAGCGCGACGCGCAAAGATGATATGAGCAGGATAAGTTTTGTACAACGCCATAATTTCTCTCCCCTTTGTCAGGCCGGCAAGCAAAGCCGGTAAAGTTAATCTGTTTCTCTGCTTAAAATAGTACCGCTTTGGCTGTAATTTTACTACTCATCCGACCACTAAAAAGCACGTATTTAGCCTTTATTTACATTCACCCGGTAACTTAGTTACAAAAAGGTTAAATTAATACTAATCATTAGTTAAATTGTGGTCTTGGCGATTTTTATATTTTTTTTACACCCCCGCCGCTGATTTTTGCGAAATCTTTGCGCCCGACTGCCTATTCTCCTCGTAAATCAAAAAGACACCCGGAGGTGGATTGTGAGTGCAGGCGTAATCGCTGGCGTAGCGCTGGTGTTCCTGTTGCTGGTTTATCTGGTTTATGCCCTGATACACGCGGAGGCATTCTGATGGCCGCTCAAGGATTTTTACTCATCGCGAGCTTTATTCTGCTGCTGATGATCCTGGCTCGTCCGCTGGGCACGGCGCTGGCGACGATGATCAATGATGCCCCGCTACCGGGCCTGGCCGGTATCGAACGCGGTTTATGGCGGGCGGCGGGCATTCGTTCGCAGGAGATGAACTGGTATCAATATTTATTCGCTATTCTGCTGTTTAACGCGTTGGGTCTGCTGGTCCTGTTCACGCTGCTGATGTTCCAGGGCTCGCTGCCGCTCAATCCGCAGCACCTGCCCGGCCTGTCGTGGGATCTGGCGCTGAATACGGCGGTGAGCTTTGTCAGCAACACCAACTGGCAGGCCTATGCCGGTGAAACCACCATGAGTAGCCTTAGCCAGATGGCTGGGCTGGCGGTACAAAACTTCTTCTCCGCCGCCACCGGCATCGCGGTGATCTTTGCCCTTACCCGCGCCTATGCCCGGCAGAAAGTCAGCACCCTGGGCAACGCCTGGGTCGATCTGACCCGCATCACCCTCTGGCTGCTGCTGCCCATTTCGCTGCTCATCGCGCTGTTCTTTATTCAGCAGGGCGTGCCGCAGAGTTTTTCCCCGAATCAGGGCTTTACCTCGCTTGAAGGGGTACGCCAGATGCTGCCGATGGGGCCGGTGGCTTCACAGGAGGCGATCAAAATGCTGGGTACTAACGGCGGCGGCTTCTTTAACGCCAACTCAGCGCATCCGTTTGAAAACCCGACCGCGCTGACCAACCTGGTGCAGATGCTGGCGATCTTTCTCATCCCGGCGGCGCTGTGCTTCGCTTTCGGCGAGGTGGTGGGCGATCGCCGTCAGGGACGGGCCATTCTATGGGCGATGACGCTCATCTTCATCGTCTGCGTGGCGGTAGTGATGTGGGCGGAAACCCGCGGTAACCCGCATCTGCTGAGCCTTGGCGCCGATAGCAGTATCAATATGGAAGGCAAAGAGAGCCGGTTCGGTATTCTCGCCAGCAGCCTGTTTGCCGTGGTCACCACCGCCGCGTCCTGCGGGGCGGTCAACGCCATGCACGACTCCTTTACCGCGCTGGGCGGAATGGTCCCCATGTGGCTGATGCAGATAGGCGAAGTGGTCTTCGGCGGCGTCGGCTCGGGTCTGTATGGCATGCTGCTGTTCGTGATGCTGGCGGTATTTATCGCCGGGCTGATGATTGGCCGCACCCCGGAGTACCTCGGGAAGAAAATTGACGTCCGCGAAATGAAAATGATTGCGCTGGCGATCCTCGTGACCCCAACGCTGGTGCTCCTCGGCACGGCGCTGGCGATGATGACCGAAGCCGGTCGCGCGGGCATGTTCAACCCCGGGCCGCACGGCTTCAGCGAAGTGCTGTACGCCGTCACCTCGGCGGCCAACAACAACGGCAGCGCCTTTGGCGGCCTCAGCGCGGCGACGCCGTTCTGGAACCTGCTGCTGGCGTTCTGCATGCTGGTTGGCCGCTTCGCGGTCATTATCCCGGTGATGGCGATTGCCGGTTCGCTGGTAACGAAGAAAATTCAGCCCGCCGGCAGCGGCACGCTCGCCACCCATGACGCGCTGTTTATCGGCCTGCTGATCGGCACCGTGCTGTTGGTTGGCGCCCTGACCTTTATTCCCGCGCTGGCGCTCGGCCCGCTGGCGGAACACTTTTCCTTACTTTAAGCGATTGCGGAGCAACCTGTTATGAGTCGCAAATCATTAGCCCTGCTGGAGCCGACGCTGGTGCGTCAGGCCCTGCTGGACGCCGTGAAAAAACTGAGCCCTGCCGTACAGTGGCGTAACCCGGTGATGTTTATCGTCTGGATTGGCAGTCTGCTCACCACCCTGCTGGCTCTTGCCATGGCAAGCGGGCAGATCGCCGGCAGCGCCGGATTTACCGCCGCCGTTAGTCTCTGGCTGTGGTTCACCGTCCTGTTCGCCAACTTCGCCGAAGCGATGGCGGAAGGCCGCAGTAAAGCGCAGGCTAACAGCCTCAAAGGGGTCAAAAAGACCGCCTTTGCCCGTAAGCTGCGCGCGCCGCAGCACGATGCGCAAATTGACCACGTCCCCGCCGAAGAGCTGCGTAAAGGCGACGTGGTGCTGGTCGAAGCGGGGGATATTATTCCCTGCGATGGCGAAGTTATCGAAGGCGGCGCGTCGGTGGATGAGAGCGCCATTACCGGTGAATCCGCGCCGGTTATCCGCGAGTCCGGCGGCGACTTCGCCTCGGTGACCGGCGGGACGCGTATTCTCTCCGACTGGCTGGTGATCCGCTGCAGCGTCAACCCCGGCGAAACCTTCCTTGACCGGATGATCGCCATGGTTGAAGGCGCCCAGCGCCGCAAGACGCCGAACGAAATCGCGCTGACTATCCTGCTTATCGCCCTGACCCTGGTGTTCCTGCTGGCCACCGCCACCATCTGGCCCTTCTCCGCCTGGAGCGGTAACGCGGTCAGCGTCACGGTGCTGGTGGCGCTGCTGGTGTGCCTGATCCCCACCACCATCGGCGGCCTGCTGTCGGCCATCGGCGTCGCCGGGATGAGCCGCATGCTCGGCGCGAACGTGATCGCCACCAGCGGCCGCGCGGTTGAAGCGGCGGGCGACGTCGACGTCCTGCTGCTGGACAAAACCGGCACCATTACCCTCGGCAACCGCCAGGCTTCGGCATTCCTGCCTGCGCAGGGCGTGGAAGAGAAAACCCTTGCCGATGCCGCCCAGCTGTCGTCGCTGGCCGACGAAACGCCGGAAGGCCGCAGCATCGTGGTGCTGGCAAAACAGCGCTTTAATCTGCGCGAGCGCGATCTGCAATCGCTGCATGCCACCTTCGTGCCGTTTACCGCCCAGACCCGGATGAGCGGCATCAACATCGACCAGCGGATGATCCGCAAAGGTTCCGTGGATGCCATTCGCCGCCACGTTGAGGCCAACGGCGGCCACTTCCCGGCCGACGTCGATAAACAGGTTGAAGACGTGGCGCGACTTGGCGCCACGCCGCTGGTGGTCGCCGAAGGCGAACGCGTGTTGGGGATTATCTCGCTGAAAGATATCGTCAAAGGCGGCATCAAAGAGCGTTTTGCCCAGCTGCGTAAAATGGGGATTAAGACGGTGATGATCACCGGCGATAACCGCCTGACCGCCGCCGCTATTGCCGCGGAAGCAGGCGTGGACGACTTTCTCGCCGAAGCGACGCCGGAGGCCAAGCTGGCGTTGATCCGCCAGTATCAAGCGGAAGGACGGCTGGTGGCGATGACCGGCGACGGCACCAACGACGCCCCGGCGCTGGCGCAGGCCGACGTGGCGGTTGCGATGAACTCCGGTACCCAGGCGGCGAAAGAGGCGGGCAATATGGTGGATCTCGACTCTAACCCCACCAAACTGATCGAGGTCGTACATATCGGTAAACAGATGCTGATGACCCGCGGTTCGTTAACCACTTTCAGTATCGCCAACGACGTGGCGAAGTATTTCGCCATCATTCCGGCCGCCTTTGCCGCCGTCTATCCGCCGCTGGCGATGCTTAACGTGATGCATCTGCACTCGCCTTCTTCGGCGATCCTGAGCGCGGTGATTTTTAATGCGCTGATTATCATCTTCCTGATCCCGCTGGCGCTGAAGGGCGTGAGCTATAAGCCGCTGACGGCCTCGGCGATGCTGCGCCGCAACCTTTGGGTCTACGGCCTGGGCGGACTGCTGGTGCCCTTTATCGGTATCAAAGCGATCGACCTGTTATTGACCCTGACCGGGCTGCTGTGAGGAAAAAACCATGTCATTCATTCGTCCTGCTGTTGTGCTGTTTATTCTGTTAACGCTGCTCACCGGCGGCGTCTATCCGCTGTTAACCACCGCGCTGGGACAGTGGTGGTTCCCGCAGCAGGCCAACGGCTCGCTGGTGCGGATTGACGGCGAAGTGCGCGGTTCCCGCCTTATCGGGCAGAACTTTACCGCGCCGGGCTACTTCCAGGGCCGCCCTTCCGCGACGGCGGAGATGCCGGATAACCCGCTGGCGTCCGGCGGCAGCAACCTCGCCGCCAGCAATCCAGCGCTGGACAAAGCCATCAGCGAACGGGTGCAGGCCCTGCGCGCCGCCAATCCGGACGCCAGCGCAACGGTTCCGGTGGAGCTGGTGGCCGCCTCGGCGAGCGGACTGGATTACAGTCTGACGCCTGCCGCCGCTCTGTGGCAGGCGCCGCGCGTCGCCAAAGCGCGCCAGCTTAGCGTGGAGCAGGTCACGCAGCTGGTGAACGAGGCAACGCAAAAACCGTTGCTCAGTTTTCTCGGCCAACCTGTGGTAAATATACTGCAGCTGAATATGTCGCTGGATGCCCTGAAGGATAAGTAAAAATGAGTGACGAGCCGCTGCGTCCGGACCCTGACCGCCTGCTGCAACACGCCGCCGCCCCGCATCGCGGTAAGCTAAAGATATTTTTTGGCGCCTGCGCCGGGGTCGGTAAAACCTGGGCGATGCTGGCGGAAGCGCAGCGGCTGCGCGCCCAGGGGCTGGATATTCTGATTGGCGTGGCGGAAACCCACGGACGCAAAGAGACGGCCGCAATGCTTGAGGGGCTCAGTACCCTGCCCCAGCGCCGCCTTTCCCACCGCGGGCGCTACGTAAAGGAGTTTGATCTTGACGGCGCGCTGGCCCGTCGCCCGGCGCTGATTCTGGTCGATGAGCTGGCGCACAGCAACGCGCCCGGCTCGCGTCATCCTAAACGCTGGCAGGACGTCGAAGAGCTGCTGGAAGCCGGCATTGACGTATTTACCACCGTTAACGTCCAGCACCTCGAGAGCCTGAACGATGTCGTCAGCGGCATCACCGGCGTGCAGGTTCGCGAAACCGTCCCGGATCCGTTTTTCGACGCCGCCGACGATGTGGTGCTGGTGGACCTGCCCCCCGACGATCTGCGTCAGCGGCTCAATGAGGGAAAAGTCTATATCGGCGGCCAGGCCGAGCGGGCCATCGAGAACTTCTTTCGCAAGGGCAACCTCATCGCCCTGCGCGAGCTGGCGCTGCGCCGTACCGCCGATCGGGTCGATGAGCAGATGCGCGCCTGGCGCGACCGTCAGGGCCAGGAAAAAGTCTGGCATACCCGCGACGCCATTTTGCTGTGCATCGGCCATAACACCGGCAGCGAAAAGCTGGTCCGCGCCGCCGCCCGGCTGGCGGCCCGGCTGGGGAGCGTCTGGCATGCGGTGTATGTTGAAACCCCCTCTCTGCACCGCCTGCCGGAGGCGAAACGGCGGGCGATTCTCGCCGCGCTCAGGCTGGCGCAGGAGCTGGGCGCGGAAACCGCCACCCTCGCCGATCCTTCTGAAGAGAAGGCCGTTCTCCACTACGCCCGCGAACATAATCTAGGCAAGATAGTGATTGGCCGCCAGCAGAAAAGGCGCTGGTGGGATCGCAGCGGCTTCGCCGATCGCCTGGCCCGTCACGCGCCGGATCTCGACCTGGTGGTGATCGCGCTGGATGAGAAGGCCGCCTCCCTGCCGGCGCGCGCCAGCGATAGCCGGACGGCGATGGAAAAATGGCGTTTGCAGCTCCAGGGGTGCGTCGTCGCCATCGCCCTGTGCGCGGTTATTACCGTCGTCGCCATGCAGTGGCTGATGGCCTTTGAGGCCGCCAACCTGGTGATGCTGTACCTGCTCGGCGTGGTAATTATCGCCCTCCTGTACGGCCGCTGGCCATCGGTACTGGCGACGGTGATTAACGTGGTCAGCTTCGACCTGTTTTTTGTCGCGCCGCGCGGCACGCTGGCGGTTTCTGACGTGCAGTATCTGCTGACCTTTGGCGTGATGCTAACCGTCGGGCTGCTTATCGGCAACCTCACCGCCGGCGTACGCTACCAGGCGCGGGTGGCGCGCTACCGCGAACAGCGCACCCGGCATCTGTACGAAATGTCAAAAGCGCTGGCGGTGGGCCGCAGCCGTGAAGATATCGCCGCCACCAGCGAGCGGTTTATCGCCTCAACGTTTCAGGCGCGCAGCCAGCTGCTGCTGCCCGATGAAACATTAAGACTCACGCCGCTGACGCAGCCCGCGGCGGCAATCACCTGGGATGACGCGATTGCCCGCTGGAGCTTTGATAAAGGCCAGCCCGCCGGTGCGGGCACCGATACGCTTCCCGGAGTGCCCTACCAGATCCTGCCGCTGAAAAGCGCCGCCCGCACCTGGGGGCTGCTGGTGGTGGAGCCGGCCAACCTGCGCCAGCTGATGATCCCCGAACAGCAGCGCCTGCTGGAAACCTTCACCCTGCTGGTCGCCAGCGCGCTGGAACGGCTGGCGCTCACCGCCAGCGAAGAGCAGGCCCGGCTGAACAGCGAACGGGAAAGCCTGCGCAACTCGCTGCTGGCGGCGCTGTCCCACGATCTACGGACTCCGCTTACGGTGCTATTTGGCCAGGCGGAGATCCTGACGCTCGATCTCGCCAGCGAAGGATCGAAGCACGCGCCGCAGGCCAACGAGATACGCCAGCACGTGCTCAATACCACCCGCCTGGTGAATAATCTGCTGGATATGGCGCGGATCCAGTCCGGCGGCTTTAATTTGCATAAAGAGTGGCTAACCCTGGAAGAGGTCGTCGGCAGCGCGCTGCGTATGCTGGAGCCGGGGCTCGGCGGGCGGCATATTCAGCTTGCGCTGCCGGACCCGCTGCTGCTGGTTCACGTCGACGGTCCTCTTTTTGAGCGGGTACTGATCAATCTTCTGGAAAATGCGGTGAAATACGCGGGAGCACAGGCGCAAATCGGCATTACCGCGGACGTCGATCCGCACACTTTAGTGCTTGAGGTATGGGATAACGGACCGGGTATTCCCGCCGGGCAAGAACAGGCTATCTTTGATAAATTCGCTCGCGGCAATAAAGAGTCGGCGATCCCCGGCGTCGGGCTGGGGCTGGCCATTTGCCAGGCGATCGTTGAGGTGCACGGCGGGACCATTAGCGCCGCGACGCGCCCGCAGGGCGGCGCCTGCTTCCGTGTTACACTGCCGAGGGAAACGCCCCCTGAACTGGAAGAGTTAGCCGAGGAAATGTGATTAACGTTCTGATCGTTGAAGACGAAAATGCTATCCGCCGCTTTCTGCGCACCGCGCTGGAAGCCGACGGCATGCGCGTATTTGAAGCGGAGACCCTGCAGCGCGGGCTGATCGAAGCCGCGACCCGCAAGCCGGATTTAACGATTCTCGATCTTGGACTACCCGATGGTGACGGCAACGCGTTTATTCGCGAGGTTCGCCAGTGGAGCCAGATGCCGATTATCGTGCTGTCGGCGCGCACCGAGGAGCAGGACAAAATCGCCGCGCTTGACGCCGGTGCCGATGACTATCTCAGTAAACCCTTTGGTATTGGCGAGCTGCAGGCGCGGCTGAGGGTGGCGATGCGCCGTCATGCCGGCGCCCAGGCCGACGAACCGCGGGTGCGTTTTGCCGATATTGACGTTGATATCCCCGCCCGCCGCATCGTACGCGGCGAGCAGGAGATCCACCTGACGCCGATTGAATTTCGCCTGCTGGCGGTACTGCTCAATAATCCCGGCAAGGTGCTGACCCAGCGGCAGCTGCTCAATCAGGTCTGGGGGCCGAATGCGGTGGAGCACAGCCACTATCTGCGCATTTATATGGGGCACCTGCGGCAAAAGCTGGAGGCCGATCCGGCGCGTCCGCAGCATTTGCTGACCGAAACGGGGATCGGCTATCGGTTTATGCCCTAGCCGTTGTCCCCGGCTCGCGCTTCGCTTAGCCGGACTACCGCCATCGTCTGCCAGGCGGTAGCCCGGACAGGCGCGTCAAGCGCCGCCTCCGGGAAATGTGCCGGGCCTCATAAATCAACGCTGTTTCATCCCGGTGGCGCTGCGCTGACCGGGCTACGTGTTCACCGTCGACTGCGGGCCGGTAGCCCGGATAAGGCGTTTACGCCGCAATCCGGGGAAGGCAGGCGATTATTGTCCGTAGTAGGCCCCTGCCCCGTGTTTACGCAAATAGTGTTTATCCAGCAGCGTCGCAGAGACCGGCTGTTCGTCAATGCTCAGCTGACGGGTCCACATATTCATATAGGCAATCTCCTCCAGCACCACCGCATTATGCACCGCGTTCGCCGGATCTTTTCCCCATGCAAACGGGCCGTGGCCGTGGACCAGCGCGGCGGGCACGCTGAGCGGATCGGTATGCTGCGCGCCCAGCGTTTCAATAATCACGTGACCGGTATTGGTTTCATAATCACCGCGGATTTCATCATCGCTGAGCGGGCGGGTACAGGGGATCGGCCCATAAAAATAGTCGGCGTGGGTGGTGCCCATCGCCAGCAGCGGCCTGCCCGACTGCGCCCAAATCGTCGCGTGGCGCGAATGGGTATGCACAATTCCGCCCACGCCGCTAAACGCCTTATACAGCTCCAGATGGGTCGGCGTATCCGACGAGGGCTTATAGCGCCCCTCCACCACCCTGCCGGTCGCCAGCTCCACCACCACCATATCCTCGGCCGTCATCACGGCGTATTCCACGCCGGAGGGTTTGATTACCACCAGCCCGGCCTCGCGATCGATACCGCTGACGTTGCCCCAGGTAAAGGTCACAAGATGAAATTTCGGCAGCGCCAGATTGGCGTCAAGAACCGCCTGCTTGAGGTTATCCAACATACTTCACTCCTGAATTCACAATGCCTTCATACTGAGGCGGGAGAAACGCCTGCTGGTATTTATCCGTTAGCCACGCTTTAGCGTCGGCGATTCTCTCGCTGTCCCGCCCGTCATTTTTGGCCCACATCTCAATCAGCCAGGCGCCGCGATAGTTCAGCGCCGAGAGCGTACGAAATATCTCGGTAAAATCGACGCAGCCGGTCCCGAATGGCACATCGCGGAACTGCCCCAGCGAAGCGTGGGAAACGGGCTGGGTATCCTTCAAATGAATGGCGGTGATTTTATGAATGCCCTTCCTCAGCTCTTCGGGAACGTCGTTTTGCCAGGCGCTTAAGTTGCCAACGTCCGGGTAGACGCAAAACCACGGACTGCAAACCTTCCGTTCGAGATCCAGCCAGCGGGAGATATTGCTCATAAAGGCGGTATCCATAATCTCCATCGACAGCATCACCTGCGCTTTCGCCGCTTCGGCCACCGCCCAGTTGATGCCCTCGATAAAGTATTCCCGGGTCTGCGCCGAAGAGGATTCGTAATAGACGTCATAGCCTGCCAGCTGGATGTTGCGAATGCCGACGTGGCTGGCAAAATCCAGCGCATCAAGCATCAGTTCCCGCGCCTTAAGCCGGGTATCGCAATTGACGCTACCAAAGGGATGGCTGCGGTGCGCGGAGAGGCACATGCTCGGCACATCAATGCCGCTGTTAATTTTGTCGGCCACGAACGCCAGCCGCTGCCCCCGGTTCCAACGCAGCCTGGCCTGGCGCTCGGGGCTTTCGTCAACGGAGATTTCAATAAAATCAAACGCCAGGCCCGCCGCCATTTCAAAGCGTTTCGGCCAGTCCAGCGCCGCGGGGAGCGCTTTTTCGTAGATGCCAAGTCTGGGTTTCATTGCGCCGCTCCCGTCGCCCTGGAGAGGCTTTGCGCGACCGCTAAGTAACGGGCGTAGCCTTCACGCAGCTGCTGATGCCGATTGCTGTCGGGTTGATAGCAGACCACCTCGGGCTGCGTGGCGGCAATCGCTTCGCTGAAGTTAGCGTAGGCGCCGCTGCCGGCCGCGGCGCACAGCGCGGCGGCTCGACAGCCGGCCTGTTCGATATCCACCACTTCCAGCGGAAGATTGGCCGCATCGGCGTACATCTGCGTCCAGCCTCTCGACTGGCTCGGCCCGCCGGTAAAGCGAATTTTTTGAATATCCCGATTGAGTTCAATAATGCGGTCCTGATGCACCAGGTGAGAAAAAACGATCCCGCGATAGATAGCCGCAATAATATCCTTTTTCGTATGATGCCCCGCGAGGCCCACCAGCGCGCCGGGCAGATCCATCGCCAGATTGGAACCGAACAAATAGGGTAAAAAAATGAGGTTGCTGTCGGTATCTTGCGCGATCCAGCTTTCGAAATGGTCGTAGCAGCGGTCATCGTCAGGGAAAAACTGCTTCACAAACCAGGAGAGATTGCTCGCCGAAGTGGGGCTGCCCTCGTGAACGAAGTATTTGCCCGGAATGCAGTATTTCCCCCAGATGTAGGGAAAGTCGCTGGCAATAATGCTATCCGTCACCGAGGTGGCGATACTCCAGGTGCCGGCCACCGCGCTCAGGGTATCCGCCCGGTCAATGCCCGAGGAGACGGCGGAGGCCACCACGTCGAAAAAGCCGCCGAAAACCGGCGTCCCCGGGCACAAACCGCAATCCAGCGAGGCCTGCAGGGTAATGTGGCCCACGCAGTCCGTCGAGTTCACCACCAGCGCGGTTTTATCCGCCACTTCCTCAATGCCAAACAGCGCCATCATGTCGCGGTCATAGCGGGAGGTAAACTGGTTATAAAAATTGCTGCCGGAAATATTGGTGATCTCCGCCGTCGCCTCGCCGGTCAGGCGGAAACGAACGTAGTCGTGCACCATTAAAACGGCGTCGATCCTGTCGTAATTGGCCGGTTCATGCGCTTTCAGCCACGCCAGTAGCGACACCGGATGTCCGGTCCACAGCTGCTGCAATCCTTTTGGGTATGCCAGCTTGTCTATACCTTCGCGATACCATTTTTTAACAAACGCCAGCGCCCGGGTATCGGATGAGATAATCCCGTTGCGCACCGGTTCGCCTTTTTTATCAATCGCGTAGAGCCCTTTGCCGTGCGAGGAGAAACCGATCCCGCCGATGCTTAGCGGCGGCACCTGGCTTTCATACAGCGCTTTTTTTATCACGCTGCAAACGGTGTCCCATAGCTCATGCATGTTCCGCTCGGTAAAGCCCGGCTGTTCGGATAATACCTGCGCATATTGCGACGCCACGTGAATCTCTTGCCCTAACTCATTATATATACCGGCTTTGGTGACCGTACCACCGATATCAACCCCGATAAAATTCATATCCCTTCGCCTCATATTTAAAATAAGTTAACGTCTGGCTGAGCTAATAAAGGTGGCGCCCCAAATAATAAGCCCTTTCACCACGTACTGAACGTAAGGAGAGATCCCCAGAAGGTTTAAACCATTATTCAGTACGCCGAGCATCATGGCGCCAATCAGGGTGCCGATAATCATTCCGCGGCCGCCGGCAATGGATGCCCCGCCGAGCACCACGGCGGCAATGGCATCCAGTTCAAATCCGACGCCGGCATTCGGCTGGCCGCTCATCACCCGCGAGGTGAAAATAAGACCGGCAAAACTGGCGGTAAAACCGCTGATCACGTAAACCAGCAATTTATAATATTTCACCCGCAGACCGCTCAGGCGCGCCGCTTCTTCATTGCCACCGAGGGAATAAACATAGCGACCAAACGGCATATGATTCAGGACGATATAAAAGATGAGATATAAAACCACCATCAGAATAATAGGCACCTGAATACCGAACAGATATTCACGGCCCCAAAAAGCGAATGAATCCGGTAAGCCGGAGATGGGGTAGCCGCCGGTATAGATCAGCGCCAACCCCTTCGCAATAATCATTGCCCCGAGGGTCACGATAATCGGCGGCATTTTACCGTAGGCGGTTAAAAAGCCGTTCAGCGCGCCAAAGGCGACGCCGGAGCACAGGCCGATAAGAATGGCTAACCACGGATCTAAACCATAGTACTTCATTAATCCCGCCATCAGGGTACCGGCCAGGGCCATGACCGCGCCGACGGAGAGGTCGATCCCGCCGGTCAGAATGGCAAAGGTCATCCCGATGGCAATGATGGCATTAATCGAGACCTGACGAGCGACGGTCGATAAGTTATCGACCGTTAAAAAGTAGTCATTAAAAATAGCCATACAGGAGAACAGGAGTACCAGACCAACAAACGGCAGGAACGCGGGCATTTTTAATAAACCATGGAGCATCTTTTTATTTTTATCAGGAGATGCGGCGGGCGCTAATGACACGTTTTCATTACTCATTTAATACTCCCTAAATAATATTACCGGCAGCGTGCAGCATAATCACAGTGGAATTGATTTGGTCGTTCTCGAGTTCGGCAACAATATTACCGTCGCGAAAAACCATTACCCGGTCGCTAACGCCAATCACCTCTGGTAGCTCAGATGAAATCATAATTATTGAAATACCCTGGGCGGTGAGGTCGCGCATAATCTGATAGATTTCTGATTTCGCTCCGACATCAATACCGCGAGTCGGTTCGTCAAAAATAAGAATATTGACATCATGATTTAACCAACGGGAAATAACGACTTTCTGCTGGTTACCGCCGCTCAACGTCCCCACCGCGGTCCCGGCATCCGGCGTTTTCACGCCAACGTGATTAATTAAACGCTCGGCGGTCAGGCGCTCTTCGTTATCGCGGATAAGCGAGAACTGGCAGGCGTGTTTGTTAAGCCAGATATTATCTTTGACCGAAAAAGGCAGCACCAGTCCCTGCGTTTTGCGGCTTTCCGGCAACAGGCCGATACCCAGACGCAGAGCCCGATCGGTGGAATTTATCGTCACCTCTTTTCCGGCCAGACGGACGCGTTTTTTGAAACATTTATCCGCGCCGGTCAGGGCCAGAATCGCTTCGGAACGGCCCGACCCCACCAGCCCGGCGAGGCCCAGGATCTCCCCTTTGCGCAGCGTCAGTCGATTGAGCTGGCTACTCTCGGTAAGCTGAATTTCGGCCTCCAGCAGTATCTCATCATGCGCCAGCGTCCGCCGCTCGGGATAGATATTCTCCACCTCACGGCCGACCATCATCTGGATCATCTCGGCGATATCGATATTGTCGACCTTTGCCGACCCGATATATTTGCCGTCGCGGAGAATGCTCAGGCTGTCGCAGATCTCATATATCTCCTCAAGATGGTGTGAGATAAAGAACATCCCGACGCCTTTGGCCTTTAAATCGCGCATCACGCGGAAAAGATGCTCCGCCTCGCTCGGGGTTAAGGTCGCGGTGGGTTCATCCAGAATGAGAATTCGCGCATCCAGCGACAGCGCTTTGGCAATTTCCACAAACTGCTGTTCGGCGACGCTGAGATGGCAAATTTGCTCATCGGGATCGAGGGTCACGCCAAGATCTTTAAAAATGCGTAACGCCTCGCGGCGCATCGCTTTACGATCTAGCAGGCCAAAACGATTTACCTTTTCGCGATTAAGGAAAATATTCTCATAAGCGTTCAGATAGGGAATAAGAGAAAACTCCTGAAAGATAATCCCTACGCCGCAGGCAATCGCGTCACGATAGTTATGAAAATGCTGCTGCTTACCGTCAATAAAAATATTACCGGCGTCAGGTTGATATATCCCGCAAAGGATTTTCATTAACGTCGATTTACCCGCGCCGTTTTCACCTAATAAAGCATGCACCTCCCCTCGGCCTAGGGTGATATTGACATTATCCAGCGCCTTGACCCCGGGGAAGCTTTTACTGACGTTTTTGACTTCCAGTAAGCTGGGCATAAACATCGCTCCATAATGGCTCGATAAAATAGCGAGCCATACTTTAATAAGAATCCGGCACGGCTCACCTGAATAAGCGAGAGCCGCTATGGCGTAATAATGCGATTACCAGTGGAAATCTTTGGCGTTGGTTTTATCGATAAGCTTCACATCAACAGGGATCTCTTTAGGAATATTCGCCCCCCAATGTTTGGCCAGGGCAATGCCTAAACCAATACGCAGCTGATCGCGCGGGAACTGAGCGGCGGTGGCAATAAACGGCGTATTACCTTTAGCAATTTCAGCGACCGCTTCCGGAGAACCATCAACGCTCACCAGCTTCACATCGCGCCCTGATGCCTGAATCGCCGCCAGAGCGCCGAGTGAGCCAACATCATTCACGCTAAAAATACCGTTGAGCGTCGGGTTGGATTGCAGCATATTTTCCGTCACGCTCATGGAGGTATCGCGCTCTTGTTTACCATTCAGTTTGGTAATCACTTTAATATTGGGATGCTTTTTCATCGCATCTTCAAAGCCGCGCACGCGCTCCAGAATAGGTACCACCGGAATCCCGTCGAGAATCGCTACGTTGCCTTTATCACCTAGCGCTTTGGCTAAGTGTTCCCCGGCAATAAAGCCCGCATCATAGTTTTTTGAGCCGACAAAAGAATCGATCGGGCCATTAGCCTGAGCATCTATCGCCACCACCACCACGCCGGCTTTTTTAGCGGCCAGCACGGCGGTTTCCGCACCGACGCTATCAGCCGGGTTAATCAGCAAAATATCTATTTTCTTTTGCAGCATATCCTCAACGTCGCTAATCTGCTTGGAGACATCATGCGCCGCATCCGCTGTATAGACGGTGGCGTTAATATCTTTTGCCGACTGCTCAAGCGACTCTTTCATGGTGACGAAATATTCGTTATTCAATTCCTGGAACGACATACCGATAGTCAAAGGTTTGGCATTAACGCAGGCAACCATGCTCATCGCAAGAAGTCCTGAGAGTATTGCTTTAGTCTTAAATTTTACAGGCATTCACTATCTCCTTATTGAGTAATGCGCTGAGAAATAAAATTTATTTATCAGCGTTTTCATGGTACGGATGCTGCCTGATATACTGAGCAATAAATACGCCGCTGGCAGATAGCCAGAAGCCACTGATATTGTTCTCAGTTATCCCCATGATTGAAATCCAGTATTTAATGAACAGCCATCAGCGGTCATTTGCGTAATAATTAAAAATGACGAACTTAACTAGTTAAAAAATTTATGGCTTAATGACGACCTTAATCGAATCGAGCGATTTAGCCATCTCAAAAGCGGCTTTCCACTCATCAATAGAATAGAAATGCGTCACCACGCCTTTGGCGGTCAGCAGACCGCGCGCAAAGAGATCGATGGCGATTTCATAGCTGTAAGGCCCCAGATGCGCGCCGCGGATATCCAGCTCTTTACGGTCGCCAATAATCGACCAGTCGGCGGTCGTTTCTTTACCAAACACGCTGAACTCAACGAAGCGTCCCAGCTTACGAATCATCTCCAGACCCTGGGTCACGCCGATAGGGGCGCCCGTCGCTTCGATATACACATCGCAGCCGTAACCATCGGTCATGGATTTTACGATAGCGATGGCGTCCTCTTGCGCCGCATTGATGACCACGTCGGCGCCAAACGCTTTCGCCAGCGCCAGGCGGTCGTCCATCGTGTCGATGACCACCAGTTTCTTCGGCGTTTTCAGATGAGCGACCTGCACCATACACAGCCCCAGCGGCCCGGCGCCGGCGATAACAACCACATCATCCAGTTCGATATCACCGCGGCGTACCGTGTGGATTGCGCAGGCCATAGGTTCGATCAGCGCGGCATCTTCTTCACTTAATGATTCAGGAATTTTGTGAATAATCGCCCGTTCGGAAAAACGCATATATTCAGCCATACCGCCATCGGCGACATCCTTCTGGAAACCGTAAATATCATGGGTTTCGCACATCCAGTATTTGCCGGTTTTACAGAAACGGCACTCATGGCAGGGGACAATCTGTTCAGCCAGGATGCGATCGCCAATTTTTAATTGATATTTTTCAGCGGAGCCCGGGCCTAATTCGGCAACCCGACCGTAAAACTCATGGCCGGGCACCACCGGCGTTTTCACCCACGGATTATCGCCCCAGAACATCGGCGCGCCGTCCTGGGCCTTGCAGTCGCCGGCGCAGATTCCACACCCGTCAACCTTAATGACCACTTCCTTTTCTTTGGCGACCGGGCGGGGAATTTTCTCAAAGCGATAATCCTGGGGACCATGGCAGACAACCGCTTTCATATCTTCAGGTAATTGTTCCATCGTAAACCTCTTTTTCGGATAAATAATGAAGAGGGATGGTATTGCTGGCGCAATACCCCTCCATCGGGCACAAGGGCTATTCAATAATAATGCCGGTAGAATATCTGGCAGAGCGGCTATTTAGTCTCGACAATATGTACCTGGTGCTGGCGATAGGTATCAGCTGGTAATTCGTTAGTGATCAACACATCAATATCCGCCAGATCGCATATTTTATAGAGTGAATAGCGTTCAAACTTACTGCTATCGACCATCAGGATTTTTTGATCGGCAACTTTCAGCATCTCCTGCTTCAGCCGGACGTTGACTTCATTGCTGTCTTTTATTTCCAGCCCGGCGTCGAGACCCTGGCAAGAAAAAAACAGCTTATTGACCTTAAAGTTGTTGATAATGAACTCGGCGACCGGACCGTGAAAATCACCGTGGCGCTCAGAATATTCCCCCCCAACGCTGACTATTCTTATTTTCTTACGACAGGCTAAGGTTTGAATAATATTCAAAGAATTGGTAATCACGGTCAGCTCGATGTCAGGCAGCTGGCGCGCTAAAAACCAGCAGGAGCTGCTATTATCCATGATAATGCACTCATGCTCATGAATAAACTGCAGCGCGCCTTTAGCAATACGCATCTTACGTTCCGGCTGCTCTTTGGTGCGCTTAATAAAGGCCTCGGCTTTATCGACAAAGTTCCCGTGATTTGTCGGCGTATCGGCAGCTAAAAATGATGCGTTATTTTCAGAAATCATTGCACCGCCAAAGCTGCGAACTATTTTTTTATTTCTCGCCAGCGCGGTTAAATCCCGGCGAATGGTTTCTGGAGATACACCGAATATCTGTGAGAGCTCATTAACTCTGGCGCATCCTTTTTCTACGACATATTCCACAATTAATGAATGACGTTTAACTTGTAACATAGACGTTCTCAAGAAAGCATTCAGGATTTAATGACATAAATATAACAAAATCGTCCATATCAGTAAGTGACATAAATCATACAAAATCAAAACAAGTTTTTAGCTTTTTTTAGTTTGAAGTTGATCATATATATCAGGCAACTTTCATTTTGGATGAAATAAATTTGTGATTAAAATCGCAGAATTAGCCGTAATTGTTCGTTTGCTTTAGCCGTATATTCGCTAAAACGGGCAAACCCGGTCAAAGCAATAATACCCGTTTATGCCCGATTCAGTCAGCGTAATATCCGCCAGGCCTGTGCCGTCTGGATAACACATAACGTCAAACCTTGCGGCATCGCCATAGTGTCACGACTTTTGCCGCCTCTGAGACCAGCAGCAGAGCAATAAAGAAGGCCGCGCTTTTCAACGCCACCGCCTGCGCCAGCCAGACCACCAGCGAAAGCGACGGGAGCATAAAGGCCAGACGCAGCGGCGTCTGCGCATAGGCCAGCCACAGCGCATAGCGGCTCTGGCGCCAGAAGAGAATCATCGATGCGGGAATGCTGATAGTCAGAATAAAATGAAGGGTAAACAGCCAGGCGGCCGCGGAGCCCCAGGTTTGCAGCAGCGGTAAAAATGAGAGGATATCGTCGTAAAGCGGTACTCGCCGGTGGTAGATGTTCCAGCCAATAAACTGCAAGAGATAAAAGAGATCCATCCCACCCCAAAACCAAAAAACGTTTTTTCGTTCCCGATTCATCGCTATCCCTGCGAAAAAAACAGGCCCTGAAAAGGGCCTGTTTATCGTGCGGTCAATTACGCGTTTTTCAACACTTCGCTGACAATCTCTACCGCTTCTTTCTCAATCTGCTGACGATGTTCAGCGCCGAGGAAGCTTTCGCAGTAGATTTTATAGGCATCTTCGGTACCTGACGGACGCGCGGCGAACCAGCCGTTGTCGGTCATCACCTTCAGACCGCCAATCGCCGCCCCGTTGCCCGGCGCCGCGGTCAGACGCGCGGTAATCGGATCGCCTGCCAGGGTGCTGGCGCTCACCATTTCCGGGGAGAGCTTAGACAGCGCCGCTTTCTGGGCAGACGTCGCGGAAGCCTGCAGACGGTTGTAGCTTGGCGCACCAAAGCGCTCTGCCAGCTCGTCGTAGTGCTGCTGCGGGTTTTTGCCGGTGACTGCGGTGATTTCCGCCGCCAGCAGGCACATGATGATGCCGTCTTTGTCGGTCGACCACGGCGTGCCGTCAAAGCGCAGGAACGACGCCCCCGCGCTCTCTTCGCCGCCGAAGCCGAAGCTGCCGTCAAACAGGCCGTCAACGAACCACTTAAAGCCAACCGGTACTTCCACCAGTTTGCGCCCCAGATCGTTGACTACGCGGTCAATCATCGCCGAGGAGACCAGGGTTTTACCGACAGCCACATCTTTGCCCCACTGCGGGCGATGCTGGAACAGGTAGTTAATCGCCACCGCCAGGTAGTGGTTCGGGTTCATTAACCCGGCCGGCGTGACGATACCGTGACGGTCGTAATCCGGGTCATTGGCGAAGGCCAGGTCAAACTTGTCGCGCAGCGCCAGCAGGCCCGCCATCGCGCACTCGGAGGAGCAGTCCATGCGGATTGCGCCGTCTTTATCGAGGTGCATAAAGCGGAAGGTCTGATCGACGTGGTCGTTAACGATGGTCAGGTTGAGATTGTAATGCTCAGCGATACGCTTCCAGTATTCGATACCGGAGCCGCCCAGCGGATCGACGCCCAGCGTCAGTCCGGCTTTCTGGATCGCCGCCATATCGACGATATCCGCCAGCCCTTCAATAAACGGCTGCACCAGATCCTGCTCTGTGACGTGGCCGGAGGCCAGCGCCGCATCAAGAGAAATACGCTTCACGCCCTGCAGACCGGCAGCCAGCAGTTCGTTGGCGCGATTCTCTACCACCTTAGTCACGTTGGTATCCGCCGGGCCGCCGTTAGGCGGGTTGTACTTGATACCACCGTCTTCCGGCGGGTTGTGGGACGGCGTGATAACAATACCGTCAGCCAGCGGGCCGCCCTTCTTGTTGTGCACCAGAATCGCATTGGAAATCGCCGGCGTCGGGGTGAAGCCGTTGTTTTCCTGAACGATGACGTCAACGCCGTTCGCCGCCAGCACTTCCAGTACGGAAATGAAAGCCGGTTCGGAGAGTGCGTGTGTGTCCTTACCAACATAGCATGGGCCGGTGATCCCGTTCTTCGCGCGATCTTCAGCAATTGCCTGAGCAATCGCCAGAATATGCTGCTCGTTGAAGTTGTGGCGCGCCGCGCTGCCGCGGTGACCGGAGGTGCCAAACTTCACTGCATGTTCCGCGTTGCCAACTTCCGGCTTCAGCACATAGTACTGGGCAGTCAGTTGGGCGACGTTAATCAAATCACTCTGTTGCGCAGGTTGACCCGCGCGCTTATCGATTGCCATTGCCTGATCCTTCTGGTGCAAAGTTAACTAACTAGATCGTACCGCAAACCTTTTCGATCAATTCCGCAGGGAACTGCATTGACTGCATGATATGTTCGATCATGCTGCATTTGCGACCGGTATTGGTATTTGTAATGACCCACCACGGCGTTCCCGGTACCTGCTTAGGTTTCGTCTGATTACCGTTTTTCTGCAGCGTGCGTTCATCCTCAGCGAAATAAACGCGGGTGCGCCCGTGCAGGGACTCGGTCGCCTCGGCAAACGCTTTGCTGTCTAAGGCGTAGAGGGTGGTCAGAACCAGCATGAAACGGTTTACCGCGCGCTTTTGTTCAGCGTACTCATCAGATAACAGCAGCTCACGCATAGCGCGAACTTTATCTTTCAGAGGATTGGCGGGTTTCACTTCAACGACAGGCGTTGGCGCAGGGGCCGGAGCGGCTTTCGCTACCGGTGCGACAGGCTGGGAAACGGCGGAAAACTTCAACATGCGCCGTAAAATGTCGGATGCGCTCTCGCCAATATGCTTGGTGTGGCTGGCAATATAGCTATAGAGTTCATCATCAACTTCAATTGTTTTCATCTTAATCCAGTGCGATATCTTTTTCTGAATACAAGTTGTCGGGATTATAGGGACAAATCCCAACCGCGGATAGCGTCAAACCAGGATGGCGGTAAAACTCGGATATCTTCCGGGTCTTGCAGCCGGATGGCAGAATGTCCAACATAATACCCTAACCCGACGGAGCGAAAAAAAGAACTTTGCCATGAAATTAAATAGCCGAGCGCAATCTGCACAGAATCCGCACAATAATCCCCCTATCGTCCTGGTCCACGGCCTTTTTGGCAGCCTGGATAATCTTGGGATCCTCGCCCGCGATCTGGTTCTCGATCGCGATATTATCCAGGTCGACATGCGAAACCACGGCCTTTCGCCACGCTCGCCTGACATGACCTATCCCGCGATGGCCCAGGATCTGCTTGATATTCTCAATGAATCACAGATTGAGAAAGCCACCTTTATTGGTCACTCAATGGGCGGTAAAGCGGTGATGGCGCTGAGCGCGCTGGCCCCGGAGCGCATCGCGGGCCTGGTCGCCATTGATATCGCCCCGGTGGATTATCACGTCCGCCGCCATGATGAAATCTTCGCCGCCATCAATGCCGTCACCGACGCGGGGGCCGCTACGCGTCAGCAGGCGGCGACGGTCATGCGCCAGCACCTTAACGAAGAGGGCGTGATTCAGTTTCTGTTAAAATCTTTCGTGGACGGCCAGTGGCGGTTTAACGTACCGGTGCTGTGGGAGCAGTACGATAATATCGTCGGCTGGCAAACCGTTCCGCCCTGGCCGCATCCGGCGCTGTTTATCCCGGGCGGCAACTCCCCCTACGTCACCGATGCCTACCGCGAGACTTTATTAGCTCAGTTTCCCCAGGCGCGCGCGCACGTTATCGCCGGCGCCGGGCACTGGGTGCATGCAGAAAAACCGGAGGCCGTTATCCGCGCGATCCGTCGTTATTTGACCTCTATCGCCGCGTAACTGCCTAAAATATACTCGACCGCGCGGCTTAATGCCCGCGGCCGTTGGCGCAGCCCGTCGCCTGATGTATTATGGCGCGCTGTCTGCGTCGGCTATGCCCGATAGCTTGTTTCCCCCGAAGTCACTCTGAATCATGGCAAAAGAACAAACGGACCGTACGACATTAGATTTGTTCGCAACTGAGCGTCGGCCGGGTAGACCGAAAACGAATCCGCTTTCGCGCGATGAACAGCTGCGCATCAACAAACGCAATCAGCTTAAACGCGATAAGAGTCGCGGTCTGAAGCGCGTGGAGCTAAAGCTCAATGCCGATGCTGTCGATGCGCTTAATGAGCTGGCCGAAGCCCGTAACATGAACCGCAGCGATCTCATCGAAGAGATGCTGATGAACCAGCTGGCAGCCCTGCGCGGCCAGGATAAAGCCTAAAACCCTCAAAAAATAAGCTTTCGTGTAGCAGAGTGTGCAGTTGGGCGTGATTGCTGTTTCCGCGCCCTTCTCAGTTCTGCTATCATTGCCCCTATCTGCGGGCATTACGCCACTACCACATCATTAAGTTTCAAGAGGTTATTTTACTCATGGCAATCATCGGCATCTTTTTTGGCAGCGACACCGGCAACACCGAAAATATTGCAAAAATGATCCAAAAGCAGCTTGGTAAAGACGTTGCTGATGTTCACGACATTGCCAAAAGCAGCAAAGAGGATCTGGAAGCTCACGATATCCTGCTGCTCGGCATTCCCACCTGGTACTACGGCGAAGCCCAGTGCGACTGGGACGATTTTTTCCCGACGCTGGAAGAGATCGATTTCAATGGCAAACTGGTGGCTCTGTTTGGCTGTGGCGATCAGGAGGACTATGCTGAATACTTCTGTGATGCGCTGGGGACTATCCGCGATATCATCGAACCGCGCGGCGCAACTATCGTTGGCCATTGGCCGACCGCCGGCTACCATTTTGAAGCCTCTAAAGGCCTGGCCGATGACGATCACTTTGTTGGCCTGGCCATTGACGAAGACCGTCAGCCTGAGCTGACTAACGAACGCGTGGAAAAATGGGTAAAACAGATTTCTGAAGAGCTGCACCTCGAAGAAATCAAGAATGCCTGAGTCTGAACGGCGTAATCCTCAGGTTTCGCCGAATTGATAGATAAAAGCAATCAAAGTTATAGCTACAAGTTTTTAACTTTTAATCACATATCTGTACAATGTCCTCTGATTTAACGGGGTCGCGTGAAGCACTTTGTAGCGAGTGCCTCGTTTTTGACAGCATACAAGGCCCGATGCTTGCAGTTTTCATTTCACCATGGCAGTTCTATAATGAGACGCATTACATCGGGTGATTCTCTGTATTACTTCCGCTGATGGAAGTAGATCGTTTAGCAACAGGACAGATTCCGCATGACTGACAACAATACCGCATTAAAGAAAGCTGGCCTGAAAGTGACGCTTCCGAGATTAAAAATCCTGGAAGTGCTGCAAGGACCGGATAACCATCATGTCAGTGCGGAAGACTTATACAAACGCCTGATTGATATGGGTGAAGAGATTGGCCTGGCTACCGTCTACCGCGTACTGAACCAGTTCGACGACGCCGGCATCGTCACCCGTCATAATTTCGAAGGCGGTAAATCCGTTTTTGAACTGACGCAGCAGCATCATCACGATCACCTGATTTGCCTCGACTGCGGCAAAGTGATCGAATTTAGCGATGATTCCATCGAAGCGCGCCAGCGTGAAATTGCCGCAAGGCACGGTATTCGCCTGACTAACCACAGCCTGTACCTGTACGGCCACTGCGCAGAAGGCGACTGCCGCGAAGATGAACATGCCCACGACGCGGCAGAGAAATAATCACCGCATCGTATACAGCCAAAAGCCAACCTGAAGGTTGGCTTTTTTTTGCCCGGAATCTGCCGCCTCTTTCTCTCGCGCTGCAATACGTTTACTGTCAGTGCATCCTGACGTGTACGGAGAGTCGACATGGAGCTTCGCCAGCTACGCTATTTTGTGCGCATTATTGAAACCGGCAGTATGGGCCGCGCCGCGCTTGACCTGGATATCGGCGTCTCCGCGCTTAGCCAACAGATGGCGCGCCTGGAGAACGAACTCGCCATCCGTCTGCTGCAGCGGACGTCTCGCGGCGTAATGCCGACCAGCGCCGGCCTCGCCTTCTACTCCCAGGCGCAGCTCGCGCTGCGTCACGCCGATGATGCGGTGCTCGCCGCGCGCGAGGCGCGCCTTTCCGGCCACGTCAGCGTCGGTATGGCCCCCAGCACCGCCTCCGTTCTCGGGGTGCCTTTTATTCACGCGATGCGCGAAAGCTATGCCGACGTCCGCCTGCATTTAGTCGAGAGCCTCTCCGGTAACCTTGAACGCATGATCAACACCCGCCAGCTTGATTTAGCTATCGTGTTCCAGAAGGAGAAGCTCCTGCGCTGGAGCGCCAGGCCTATTCTCGAAGAGCGTCTGTTTCTGATTGGCACCCATGACGTGCTGTCCCCCCTTCCCGAAGCGAGCATCTCGCCTGGCCAGCTGGCCGCTATCCCGCTGATAATGCCAAGCCTGGGGCATGGACTGCGCGGCAGGCTGGAGGCGATCTGCCAGGAGCATGCCCTGAGCGTCGATGTGGTGGCTGAAATCGACGGCCTGGCCCTGCTGATGCGCGCCGTCCGCGACGGGCTCGGCGCCACTTTGCAGCCGGGGGCGGCAATTTCCCATCTCGACAGCGAGTCCCTGAGAGTGATCGGCGTCGACAATCCGATACTCAGTCGACCTAATTTTCTCGTCAGCCTTTCCGATGATGAACTGACTCCGGCAGGCCTTGCGGCCCGCGTAATACTGGCGAAAGTCATGCGTCAGCTGGTTGAGTCGGGTCGCTGGCCCGGCGCCAGCCTTTACGCAAACTAAACCCCCCTTTAGCAATACGCCATAGCGTCCAGCCGGCCGTAACGCATACATTTCCATTACAAATTTAACAATCAAGCAAAGCGTAATGGAGCCATAAATGGTGGATGTACTGGTCATTGGCGGCGGCAATGCCGCGCTATGCGCCGCCTTAACCGCCCGGGAAGCTGGCGCGTCCGTGCTGCTGCTGGAGGCCGCGCCGCGGGAATGGCGAGGCGGCAACTCTCAGCACACGCGGAATCTTCGCTGTATGCACGATGCTCCGCAGGATGTTTTGGTCGACAGCTATCCGGAAGAAGAGTACTGGCAGGACCTGCTGCGCGTCACCGAGGGCAACACCAACGAAGCGCTGGCGCGCCTGGTGATCCGCACCTCATCGCAGTGCCGGGACTGGATGCGCCAGCACGGGGTTAACTTTCAGCCGCCCCTCTCCGGCGCCCTGCACGTGGCCCGCACCAACGCCTTTTTTATGGGCGGCGGCAAAGCTCTTATAAATGCCTATTACCGCAGCGCGGAGCAGATGGGCGTAAAGATCCGCTACAACACGCCGGTACAGGCGCTCGAATTAGATAACGGCGAATTCATCGCCGCGCTGGCGGGCGAAGAGAGGATCGTCGCCAAAACCTGCGTCCTCGCCGCCGGCGGATTTGAATCTAACCGCGAGTGGCTGCGTGAAGCATGGGGACAGAACGAGCGCGGTGAATGGCCAGCCGATAACTTTCTCATCCGCGGCACCCGCTTCAATCAGGGCGTGCTGCTCAAGTTTATGATTGACGCCGGGGCTGACATTATTGGCGACCCCTCGCAATCCCACTGCGTCGCCATTGACGCCAGGGCGCCGCTCTACGATGGCGGCATCTGCACGCGCGTGGACTGCGTGTCGCTGGGGGTGGTCGTGAACCGCGACGCCGGGCGCTTTTATGATGAAGGGGAAGATTTCTGGCCCAAACGCTATGCCATCTGGGGCAGGCTGGTCGCCCACCAGCCGGGGCAAATCGGCTACTCGATCATCGACAGCAAAGCGATCGGCCACTTTATGCCGCCCGTTTTCCCCGGCGCCCAGGCCAATACCATTGAAGAGCTGGCTCGCCAGCTGGGGCTGGACGCGGAACGCCTGGCGCAAACCATCGCCAGCTACAATGCCGCCTGTACGCCGGGCCAGTTCGATCATACTCGCCTTGATAACTGCGCGACATCCGGCCTGACGCCGCCGAAAACCCACTGGGCGCGGCCCATCGATACCCCGCCCTACTACGGCTATGCCCTACGGCCGGGGATCACCTTTACCTACCTTGGGCTGTACGTTAATGAACGCGCCGCCGTCCATTTTGCGGGCAAGCCGAGCCGCAACCTGTTCGTCGCCGGCGAAATGATGGCCGGCAACGTGCTGGGTAAGGGGTATACCGCCGGCGTGGGCATGTCCATCGGTACGACGTTCGGCCGCATTGCCGGCCAGCAGGCCGCCCGCGCGGCGCAGCAGGAGACACACCATGAAATCGCTTGAAAAGCTGATCATTGACGCGCAAATCATCACCGAGTCGGAAGCGGAAGTTGAACGGGTGATGCAGGTCTGTAACGCCTGCCGCTATTGCGAAGGGTTTTGCGCCGTGTTTCCGGCCATGACCCAGCGCCTGGCTTTTGGCAAAGCGGATATAAACTACCTGGCCAACCTGTGCCATAACTGCGGCGCCTGCCTGCATGCCTGCCAGTACGCGCCGCCGCACGAGTTTGCCATTAATGTCCCGAAGGCGATGGCGGAAGTGCGCCTGGAGACCTATCAACACTATGCTCAGCCCGCGGCTTTCGGCAGCCTGTATCGTCGGGCCGGCGTAACCACGGTACTGGCGCTGGTCGGCGGGCTGATCCTCTTTCTGCTGCTGGCGATGGGGCTCAAAGGCTCCCTTCTTCATCCGCCGCTGGCCGGCGATTTCTACCAGATTTTTCCCCATAACCTGCTGGCGTGGATGTTTGGCACGGTCTTCATACTGGCCATGGGGTTACTGATGGCCGGGGTGATCCGCTTCTGGCGCGAGATCTCGCCGGGTCAGCCTCAGGCCATCGACATCGTTAAAGCCTCGCATAATGCGCTCACGCTGAAGTATCTCGACGGCGGGCACGGTAAGGGCTGCAACGAGGCCGATGACGCGTTTACCCTGCTGCGCCGCCGTTTCCATCACTTTACCTTCTACGGGTTTCTGCTCTGTTTCGCCGCCACAGTGGTAGCCACAGGTTATCACTATATCGCCGGCTGGGAGGCCCCCTACCCGTTCTTCAGCGTACCGGTTGTGCTGGGCACGCTCGGCGGCATCGGCCTGCTGGTGGGCCCGGCGGGTTTGCTATGGCTGAACCTGCGCCGCTCGCCGCTGCACGGCGACCCGCGGCAAAAACCGATGGATCGCGGCTTTATTCTGCTGCTGCTGCTGACCAGCTTCACCGGCCTCGCCCTGCTGGCGGGACGAGACACCTCGTGGATGGGCATTCTGCTTGCCATTCACCTCGGCGTGGTCATGGCGCTGTTTTTGACCCTGCCATACGGAAAATTCGCCCACGGATTTTATCGCTGTGCGGCGTTACTCAAGTGGGCGATTGAGAAACGACGCGGAAAACAGGCGGCAGTCGCAGGCGACTAGTCCGCTCCTCTTACCTCTATAAAAACAAGATAAAGACAATGGAGAGCAACCCCTATGACGCAACCCTCATCGCGCGCCGGTACCTTTGGCGCCATTCTCCGCGTGACCAGCGGTAATTTTCTCGAACAATTCGACTTTTTTCTGTTTGGCTTTTACGCCACCTATATCGCCAGAACGTTCTTTCCGGCGGAGAGCGAGTTTGCGGCGTTAATGCTGACCTTCGCCGTGTTTGGTTCGGGCTTTCTGATGCGCCCCATCGGCGCGATAGTGCTGGGGGCCTATATTGACAGGATCGGACGGCGTAAAGGGCTGATGGTGACGCTGGCGATTATGGGCTGCGGGACGCTGCTGATAGCGCTGGTTCCCGGCTATCAAACCATCGGCATTCTCGCCCCCGTTCTGGTATTAGTGGGTCGCCTGCTGCAGGGATTCTCGGCGGGCGTCGAGCTCGGCGGCGTGTCGGTCTATCTGTCGGAAATCGCCACGCCGGGGAAAAAAGGGTTCTATACCAGCTGGCAATCCGCCAGCCAGCAGGTGGCTATCGTCTTCGCGGCGCTGATTGGCTACGCGCTGAATGAAACGCTCGGCCACGATGAGATAGCCGAATGGGGCTGGCGTATTCCCTTCTTTATTGGCTGTATGATTATTCCGCTGATTTTTGTGCTGCGGCGTTCGTTGCAGGAAACCGAAGCCTTCCTGCAGCGCAAGCATCGCCCTGACACGCGTGAGATCCTGAGCACGATTGCCAAAAACTGGCGCATCATCACGGCGGGGACCTTGCTGGTGGCGATGACCACCACCACCTTTTATTTTATTACCGTCTATACGCCGACCTACGGTAGAGCCGTTCTGCATCTGAGCGCCCGCGACAGTCTGCTGGTGACCATGCTGGTCGGCATCTCTAACTTTATCTGGTTACCGATTGGCGGGGCAATTTCTGACAGAATAGGCCGTCGGCCGGTGCTGATGGGCATAACCCTGCTGGCGCTGCTCACTACCTGGCCGGTCATGCACTGGCTCACCGCCGCGCCGGATTTCACCCGCATGACGCTGGTCCTGCTCTGGTTCTCGTTCTTCTTTGGGATGTATAACGGCGCGATGGTGGCCGCCCTGACGGAAGTGATGCCGGTCTACGTCCGCACCGTGGGCTTTTCACTGGCCTTTAGCCTCGCCACCGCGATCTTCGGCGGCCTGACGCCGGCCATTTCCACCGCGCTGGTCGAGATAACGGGCGACAAAAGCTCGCCGGGCTGGTGGCTGATGTGCGCCGCGCTATGCGGCCTGGCCGCTACCGCGATGCTCTTCGTACGCCTGGGCCGCGGCTACCAGCCGGCAGAAATACCCCGCTAAAATAGCAACGGGCGGAGTTGACGCTCCGCCCGTTTGCTTGCCGCCGTCTGGCTTAACGCGGCGTATTGTTGCTGTGGATCTCTTTCCAGATCTGGTCGCAGCGCGCCTCTACAGCCTGATCGTTCCCGGTTTTGCGCGCCTGGATGCACTGCTGATAATCCAGCACCCGCACGCTTTCCTGGGTCGCGAACTGCTGATGCTGTTTCTCCTGCTTCAGCACGTTCAGTACGCTCTGACAGGCTTCAACTTTATCCGGATTGCCCTCTGCGGTATTAATGCAGGCGCTGTAGGCATCTTTTAACTTTGAGTCTTCCTTAGGCGCTGGCGACTGGGTACAGGCAACCAGACCTGCTGCCATAATGGCGACAAGTATTAACTTTTTCATCATGAACCTCGGGAAATTGCGGCGGGTTTCCCCCGCCGCAGTGGCATCAGAAAATGGTGAACGGAGCGATAACCATGAACTTCACGTCGCGCTCATCCTGGAAGATGTTGCCGTAACCGCCGCTCCAGCTTGGGATATCGGAGTGGTTGTCGTATTGCGTAAAGTGGAGTTTGAACAGCGTGCCCTTAGCCCGTCCTTCCTGAACGGTGTACATGGCATCCAGGCTATAGGCGGACTCTTCCAGGCGTTTATCCGGGTTGTAGTACGCATCAGGCGAGGACATTCTCCCCGGCTTCGCATCCCAGGCATAAACGTAGGAGGCGCCGAAGGCCCAGCCCGGCATGTTCCAGTTCTTCATGTCATACATCGCGCCGAAGAACACCGCTTTTTCACCGTTGGCGTTGAAGTCCGAACGGTTATCCCACCAGATATCCAGTCGCCCGTTAGACGATGCGTAAGTTGGCGTCATACGCTGCAGGAAGTAGCCCTGCTGACCATCAGCTTTAACCCAGGTTCCTTCCAGACGCAGGTCCAGAACGTCGGCAACCTTATAGCCAAAGGTCAATGCCTGCAGCCACGCGGTACCGTCATAGATATCGTTAACCCCGCCGTTGCTGACCTTATCGCGGGTGCCGTAGAACTGATAGCTGGTGGTTAACGGCGTGCCTGCAACATCAAACTTATAGCTGGCCTTGGCAAAATACTGGTCGATATAACCCTGTGCCTGACCAAACGCCGCTTCCAGCACAAGGTCGTTTTTAAAATCATATTTGGCGCCAAGAGAGTGAAGGTAATCCACCTTGGTTTTCTTGTCGTTCTGGTAGAACTCATCCATCTCAATGTGCCACGGCGCTTTATATTCGTTCGTCCACATATAGGAGAAACTCAGCGCGCCCGCATCGCCGTAGTCAAAGTTCGCACCGGCTTCAGCCCCCTGATAGGTACCCGGCATAAAGCTCCAGTGCGGCGCCAGCAGCGTCTGGCCGGTTGGCTGAATATAGCCCGCGCGCGCCCAGGTCGGGCCAAATTTAAATTTTGCGGCTGCTTTATACAGGCTGATCCCGCTCTTATCGCCGGAATAGTCTTCATCGTAGGTTTTATTGCGCGAGGAAAAAGCGATTTCGTTCGGATGACCGCTCTCGCTGCTTTCGCCCATTTCGATGGCGGTAAAGGCAGCAACGTCAATACCGAACATGTCGGCGGCATAGCCGGACTGGAAGTCGAGGTTGGCGTTCCAGGTGGAGTGCGACAGGTTAGTTTTATATTTATCGCCGTCGGTCACATCTTTACGGTCGCGCTCACGCTGCCAGTAATAGATGCCGCCGGTTAACGTTGAATCATCAATGAACCCTTCTGCTTTTGCATCCGGCACCATTGCAAATCCTGACAGGGCTGTGACACCAGCAATAGCCAGCGCCAGCGTACTACGTTTGCCACTAAACGTACGCATATGCATATCCTCTTTGACGTTTTAAAAGTGCGGTTACCAAAGGCAACACGCAAAAAAATAAAATAAGACTGCTTAAAAAGTGGTGCGGTAAAAATTCGCATAACCACTGGGTATAGACTATTTTTCGTGACGCGAATTATCAATCTCTTTCGCCGACCAAAGATGAAGATTATGACAAAGCGCACATAATTTATGTCTTTTTGTTTCAGTCGTAGATGTCACACGTTTGGCGGGTGAAGTGCTTGCAAAAAAAAGAGAAAATTAGGGGAAATGAAAGCGATTACATATTTATATGCACTGGATGGAAAGAGTTAATAAAAGCGGTTATTACAATCTGTAAACAAGATTAATTCGCATCGCGAAAATATGAGGATTTAATTCTCTGATTCTGAATAAAAAAAACGCCGCAGTAAGCGGCGTTCTCAATAACGGCGGGTAGCTACGCGCCGACTTTCGCCCATGTGTCGCGCAGACCGACGGTGCGGTTAAACACCAGATTGGTTGCGGTTGCATAGCGGCTATCCAGGCAGAAATAACCTTCGCGCTCGAACTGATACGCTTTTTCCGGCTGCGCCTGCGCCAGGCTCGGCTCGGCAAAACCCTGCTTGATCACCAGCGACTCCGGGTTCATCACCGAGAGGAAGTCCTCCGCCGCGCCCGGGTTCGGTACGCTGAACAGGCGATCGTACAGGCGGATTTCTACCGGCAGCGCGTGCGCCGCGCTCACCCAGTGAATCACGCCCTTCACCTTGCGGCCGTCGGCCGGATCTTTGCTCAGGGTATCGGCATCGTAGGTGCAGAAGATAGTGGTGATGTTGCCTTCCGCATCTTTCTCCACGCGCTCCGCTTTGATCACGTAAGCGTTACGCAGGCGAACTTCTTTGCCCAGCACCAGACGCTTGTACTGCTTGTTCGCTTCTTCGCGGAAGTCGGCGCGATCGATCCAGATTTCGCCGCTGAACGGCACCTCGCGGCTGCCCATCTCCGGTTTATTCGGATGATTCGGCATGGTCACGATTTCGCTGCCGCCCTGCGGATAGTTTTCGATAACCAGCTTAACCGGGTCGATAACGGCCATCGCGCGCGGGGCGTTTTCGTTCAGATCTTCACGGATGCAGGATTCCAGCGAAGCGATTTCGATGGTGTTGTCCTGCTTGGTCACGCCGATGCGTTTGCAGAACTCGCGGATGGATTCAGCGGTATAGCCGCGACGGCGCAGACCGGAAATGGTCGGCATACGCGGGTCATCCCAGCCCTCAACGTGCTTCTCGGTCACCAGCTGATTCAGCTTACGCTTGGACATCACGGTGTATTCGAGGTTGAGGCGCGAGAATTCATACTGGCGCGGATGCACGGGGATGCTGATGTTATCCAGCACCCAATCGTACAGGCGGCGGTTATCCTGGAACTCGAGAGTACACAGCGAGTGGGTAATCCCTTCCAGCGCATCGCTGATGCAGTGGGTAAAGTCGTACATCGGGTAGATGCACCACTTGCTTCCGGTCTGGTGATGGTCGGCAAACTTAATGCGGTACAGCACCGGATCGCGCATCACGATAAACGGAGAGGCCATGTCGATTTTCGCGCGCAGGCAGGCTTTACCTTCGGCAAATCCACCGCTGCGCATTTTTTCAAACAGCGCCAGGTTCTCTTCCACGCTGCGATCGCGGTACGGGCTATTTTTACCCGGCTCTTTCAGCGTGCCGCGGTACTCACGGATCTCTTCCGCTGACAGTTCGTCAACGTAGGCCAGACCTTTATTGATCAGTTCAACCGCATACTGGTGCAGCTGATCGAAATAATCAGACGAGTAGCAAACATCCCCGGACCAGTGGAAACCTAACCACTGCACGTCGTTTTTAATCGACTCAACGTATTCGATATCTTCCTTCACCGGGTTGGTGTCATCGAAACGCAGGTTGCATTGGCCCTGGTAATCCTGAGCGATACCAAAGTTCAGGCAAATAGACTTCGCGTGGCCAATGTGCAGATAGCCGTTCGGTTCCGGTGGAAAACGGGTATGAACGGTGGTGTGCTTACCAGTAGCCAGATCTTCATCAATGATCTGACGAATAAAGTTAGTCGGGCGGGCTTCTGCCTCACTCATCGTGGGTTCCTCAAAGCGTAAACAACGTATAACGGCACATGATCTTACAAGCAGGGCGTAGAGACAACTATTAGTTACGCAAAATAGCGATCGGAAGGAGATTATGGGGGTGTTTGCGGTAAAAAAGCGGCGCAGGTTTCGCTGCGCCGCTGAGGCATAAACGCCACTCAGGAGTCTTATTTGCCTTTAATTTCGTACAGCGGCGTCTGGCCAGCAACCACTTTACCGGTTGCCTGGATAACCAGCGCGCTGTAGTCGTCGCTATTGCTGCATACGACCGGGCTAATCATCGAGCGCGCGTTAGCGTTCAGGAACTCAAGATCCAGTTCCAGAATCGGCTGACCCGCTTTCACTTCCGCGCCCTCTTCCACCAGACGTTTAAAGCCCTGGCCGTTAAGCGCGACGGTATCGATACCCATATGGACGACGATTTCCGCACCGTTTTCAGTTTCCAGACAGAAAGCATGGTTGGTGTTGAAAATCTTCACCACGGTGCCAGCCGCCGGCGCAACAACAATCTTATCGGTCGGTTTCACCGCCACGCCGTCGCCGACGGCTTTGCTGGCGAACGCTTCATCCGGGACCTGCTCCAGCGCTACAATGTCGCCGGTAATCGGCGAAACCAGCGCTTCGACGGTTTTCGCGTTAGCAACAGCCTGCGGTTTAGCAGCCTGAGCGGCTACGGGTGCGCTGTGAGACGCTGCAGCCGCCGCGGCAACCGGGCCACGGGCAACCACTTTCTTCATTTCATCGCCGACGGATTCGGCTTTCGCACCCACGATAACCTGGATGGTCTGCTTGTTCAGTTTAACCACACCGGAAGCGCCGAGGCGCTTACAGGCCGCGTCGTTAACCAGCGCAGAGTCCGCCACGGTCAGACGCAGACGGGTAATACAGGCATCAATCGCTTTCAGGTTATCCGTACCGCCGACCGCCGCGATGTAGTTGGTCGCCAACTGGGTTAAACCTTCTTCGGTATTGCTGTTGGCCTCTTCAGTGACCACGTCATCCACTTTATCTTCACGACCCGGCGTTTTCAGATTGAACATGCGGATTACCGCGCTGAACAACAGGAAGTAGATAACAAAGAACACAACGCCCATCACAATCAGCATCCAGACGTTTTTACTGGCTGCCGGCAGGCTGTACATCAGCACATAGTCGATGGCGCCTGCGGAGAAAGAGAAGCCCGCGTGGATACCCAGCGCCGTGGCAACGAACAGGCTGATACCGGTCAGGATGGCGTGCAGGAGATACAGCAGCGGCGCCAGGAACATGAACAGGAATTCCAGCGGCTCAGTCACACCGGTCAGGAACGCGGTGATGGCAACCGACAGCAGCATACCACCGACCATCGGACGACGCTCTTTCGGGGCCGCGAAATACATCGCCAGCGCCGCACCCGGCAGACCGAACATCATGATCGGGAAGAAGCCGGACATGAACATCCCCGCGGTGCCGTCACCCGCATAGAAGCGGTTGATATCACCGTGGAACACGGCGCCAGCAGCGTTGGTGAATTCACCAATCTGGAACCAGGCGATGGTGTTCAGCACCTGATGCAGACCCGTCGGGATCAGCAGACGGTTGATGAAACCAAAGATACCGGAGCCGAGCGCGCCCGCGCCCACAATCCATTCACCACCTGCATGGATGGCGTTCTGCACCGGCGGCCAGACGTAGCCGAAGATGGCTGCCAGCACCAGGCAGAAGAAGCCGGTTGCGATAGGTACAAAGCGTTTGCCGCCGAAGAAGCTCAGGAAGTCAGGCAGTTTGATACCCGACCAGCGGTTATAGACGGCACCGCCAACCAGACCGGTAATGATACCCGCCAGGACGCCCATGTTGATGGCCGGGTTGATGGTGACCATCGCTTTCGTCAACACGAAGTAACCTACCGCCCCCGCCAGCGCTGCGGCACCGGCGCTGTCTTTCGACCAGCTGGATGCGACGCCGATAGCGAAAATCAGCGCCAGGTTGTCAAAGATTGCCCCGCCCGCCTGGGCGATAAACGAAATGTTAAGCAGATCCGGTTGACCGAATCGCAGCAGCAGCGCCGCGACCGGTAGCACTGCGATAGGGAGCTGTAACGCCCTACCGAGTCGCTGAAAAAAACCTAAAATATTCATCTTATTCCCCCTATGAGACCCCGATAAGGCTCATTAAAGCCACTTTATTATTGTGTAACCTGGTTAAATTTTTAACTTACCTGCAAAGTGTCTGAAAAATTAATTCGTCTCGCAAATTAAATGGGTATTTTTTGTGACAATAGTCACCAAATATCGTATTCACCTCCGCCTTTGACTGGCTAACAAGGAAAACTTATTTTATCATTCAAAAAATCAACACGGATTGACCCCGCTCGGCGCAGTTGCTGCGATACTCTTAATAGTATGCTGGCGCCAATCCGCCAGGTTCTAATTTAACTATAGAGGTGAACAATGAGACTGATCCCCCTGGTAACAGCTGAACAAGTCGGTAAATGGGCTGCCCGGCATATCGTTAACCGCATCAATGCGTTCAAACCGACTGCGGACCGTCCGTTTGTCCTGGGCCTGCCTACCGGCGGTACGCCTCTGACCGCTTATAAAGCCCTGGTTGAGATGCACAAAGCAGGCCAGGTTAGCTTTAAGCATGTTGTCACCTTCAACATGGATGAGTACGTTGGGCTGCCGAAAGAGCATCCGGAAAGCTATCATAGCTTTATGCATCGCAACTTCTTTGATCACGTTGATATCCCGGCGGAAAATATTAACCTGCTGAATGGTAACGCGCCGGATATTGATGCAGAATGCCGTCGCTATGAAGAAAAAATTCGTTCTTACGGTAAAATCCACCTGTTTATGGGCGGCGTGGGTAACGATGGCCACATCGCTTTTAACGAACCAGCCTCTTCTTTGGCTTCACGCACACGCATCAAAACCCTGACCCATGATACTCGCGTAGCGAATTCCCGTTTCTTCGACGGTGACGTTGACCAGGTGCCTAAGTACGCGCTGACCGTTGGCGTGGGCACGCTGCTGGACGCGGAGGAAGTGATGATTCTGGTGCTGGGTCATCAGAAAGCGCTGGCGCTGCAGGCGGCGGTGGAAGGCAACGTAAACCATATGTGGACCATTACCTGTCTGCAGCTGCACCCGAAAGCGGTGGTGGTCTGCGATGAGCCGTCCACCATGGAACTAAAAGTTAAGACACTTAAATATTTCAACGAGTTAGAAGCCGAAAATATCAAAGGTCTGTAATGTAGTCTCGTCCCGCGGCTGCCCCCGCGGGACAACCATTTTTGACAACCGGGGGTCGTAATGTATGCATTAACCCAAGGCCGGATTTATACCGGTCATGAAATTCTGGATGACCATGCGATTGTTATCGCCAATGGCCTTATCGAACGTATCTGTCCTCAGACTGAACTGCCCACCGGGATCGAACAGCGCTCGGTTGATGGCGCGATCCTTGCCCCCGGTTTTATCGACGTCCAGCTTAACGGCTGCGGCGGCGTGCAGTTCAACGACACGGCGGAAGCGGTCACCGTTGAAACGCTGGAGATTATGCAGAAGGCCAATGAACGCTCCGGCTGCACCAGCTATCTGCCCACGCTGATCACCTCCAGCGACGACCTGATGAAACAGGGCGTACGCGTGATGCGCGAATACCTGCAAAAACATCCTAACCAGGCGCTGGGTCTGCATCTTGAAGGCCCGTGGCTGAATATCGTTAAAAAAGGCACCCACAACCCGGACTACGTACGCAAACCGGATGCCGCGCTGGTGGATTTCCTGTGCGAAAACGCGGACGTGATAACCAAAATCACGCTTGCGCCGGAACGGGTGGAACCGGAGGTTATCCGCAAACTGGTGGCCGCCGGCATTATCGTCTCCGCCGGTCACTCCAACGCGACGCTTAAAGAAGCGAAAATCGGTTTCCGCGCCGGGATTACCTTTGCTACCCATCTGTTTAACGCCATGCCGTATATTACCGGCCGTGAGCCGGGCCTGGCTGGCGCGATTTTCGACGAGCCGGATGTCTACTGCGGCATCATCGTCGATGGTATGCACGTCGATTTCGCTAACGTGCGCCTCGCTAAACGCTTGAAAGGCGACAAGCTGTGTCTGGTTACCGACGCGACGGCGCCGGCGGGTGCCAATATTGAGCAGTTCATTTTTGCCGGTAAAACAATATACTACCGGAACGGCCTGTGCGTAGATGAGAACGGTACCCTCAGCGGCTCTTCATTGACCATGATTGAAGGGGTGCGTAACCTCGTTGAGCATTGCGGCATCGCGCTGGATGAAGTGTTGCGTATGGCGACGCTCTACCCTTCCCGCGCCATTGGCGTAGACAAACAGTTAGGCAGCATTGCCCCGGGGATGGTCGCTAACCTGACCGCATTCACCCGTGATTATAAAATCACCAAGACCATCGTTAATGGTAACGAGGTCGTCACTGAGTAAGTAAAAGTATGACAGCAGGCGGACAGGCTCAAATTGGTAACGTCGATCTCGTAAAACAGCTGAACAGCGCGGCCGTCTATCGGCTCATCGATCAGCACGGCCCCATCTCGCGTATCCAGATTGCGGAACAAAGCCAGCTTGCCCCTGCCAGCGTAACCAAAATTACGCGTCAGCTTATTGAACGCGGACTGATCAAAGAAGTCGATCAGCAGGCCTCCACCGGGGGCCGCCGCGCCATCTCCATTGTTGCCGAAACCCGCGGCTTTCACGCCATCGGCGTACGCCTTGGCCGCTACGACGCCACCCTGACCCTCTATGATTTAAGCAGCAAGACTCTTGAAGAAGAGCACTACCCGCTGCCGGAAAGAACTCAGGAAACGCTGGAACACGCCCTGCTTAACATCATCGCCACCTTTATGGAGAGCTGTCAGCGTAAAATCCGCGAGCTGATCGCCATTTCGGTGATCCTGCCGGGGCTGGTCGATCCGGAAAGCGGCGTCATTCGCTATATGCCGCACATTCAGGTGGAAAACTGGGGGCTGGTTGAAGCGCTGGAAAAACGCTTTAAAGTTACCTGCTACGTCGGCCACGATATTCGTAGCCTCGCGCTGGCGGAGCACTACTTTGGTGCGAGCCACGACTGTGAAGACTCCATTCTGGTGCGCGTACACCGCGGAACCGGCGCAGGGATCATCTCCAACGGGCGGATTTTTATTGGCCGTAACGGTAACGTCGGGGAAATCGGCCATATCCAGGTCGACCCGTTAGGCGAGCGCTGCCACTGCGGTAACTTCGGCTGTCTGGAAACCGTCGCCGCCAATGCCGCTATTGAACATCGCGTTCGTCATCTGCTGGAACAGGGTTATCAGAGCAAAATCTCCCTCGATGACTGTTCGATCAAAACGATCTGCAAAGCCGCGAATAAAGGCGATGCGCTGGCCTGTGAGGTGATCGAGCACGTTGGCCGCCATCTGGGTAAAACCATCGCTATCGCCATTAACCTGTTTAATCCGCAAAAAGTGGTGATTGCCGGTGAGATCGTGGAAGCGGAAAAAGTCCTTCTGCCGGCAATCGAAGGCTGTATTAATACCCAGGCGCTGAAGGCGTTTCGCAAAAACCTGCCGGTAGTGCGATCCACGCTCGATCATCGCTCAGCCATTGGCGCTTTTGCCCTGGTAAAGCGTGCGATGCTCAACGGGACTCTGCTCCAGCGTTTGCTGGAAAGCTAAAGCCGCTTTATAGTTTCGCCTTTCTCCAACGATGTCGGACAGTTCATGACCATTCAAAACGTAATTTGTGATATTGACGGCGTGCTGATGCACGACAATGTGGCCGTGCCGGGCGCCGCTGAATTCATCAAACGCATACTCGAGAAAGAGATGCCGCTGGTGATGCTGACCAACTACCCTTCTCAAACCGGTCAGGATCTGGCAAACCGCTTTGCGACGGCGGGAATCGATGTTCCTGATACCGCCTTTTATACCTCAGCAATGGCCACGGCGGATTTTCTGCGTCGCCAGGAAGGCAAAAAAGCCTATGTGGTCGGGGAAGGCGCGCTGATTCACGAACTGTACAAAGCCGGCTTTACCATCACCGACGTCAATCCGGATTTTGTTATCGTCGGTGAGACACGCTCCTTTAACTGGGAGATGATGCATAAGGCCGCTTTTTTTGTCGCCAACGGCGCGCGCTTTATCGCCACTAACCCGGATACCCACGGTCGCGGCTACTACCCGGCCTGCGGGGCGCTGTGCGCCGGTATAGAAAAAATCTCCGGCCGTAAGCCGTTCTATGTGGGGAAACCGAGCCCGTGGATTATCCGCTCCGCGCTCAATAAAATGCAGGCGCATTCGGAACAGACGGTGATCGTCGGCGATAACCTGCGAACGGATATTCTGGCAGGCTTCCAGGCCGGTCTGGAAACCATTCTGGTGCTTTCCGGGGTTGCCACGCTCGATGATATCGACAGCATGCCGTTCCGCCCTTCCTGGATTTACCCCTCCGTTGCGGAAATCGATATCTTCTAAATAAAACCACGTCCTGCGACGTGGTTTCTTATTTCTAAGCCTCTCCTGAACGCTTTTATCTAAAAAAAAGGCGCCATCACTAAATATTCAGCAACAAAAGTGCTCAAAACGTACTCTTTTTTCACTATTCGACAATCACAATTGCATTATTTCCTTTTCCTGCCGTAAACCCCTTGCGCCCTCCGCGCCTTTGCGGCATTTTCTAAAGCATGCACTGAGGCTTCGCAATAAGACGAAGTCTGCACAACATCAAACAAGACAGGGTAACGGAGAAGGCTATGTGTTCGATTTTTGGCGTACTGGATATTAAAACTGACGCGGGTGAGCTGCGTAAAAAGGCACTGGAGCTTTCCCGACTGATGCGCCACCGTGGTCCGGACTGGTCCGGCGTCTATGCCTGTGATAAAGCCATCCTGGCGCATGAACGCCTGTCGATCGTCGACGTCAACGCCGGCGCGCAGCCGCTGTATAACGCCGCTAAAACTCACGCTCTCGCCGTCAACGGTGAAATCTACAACCACCAGGCGCTGCGCGCGGAATACGGCGACCGCTATGCGTTCCAGACCGGTTCCGACTGCGAAGTTATCCTCGCGCTGTATCAGGAAAAAGGCCCGGACTTCCTCGACGATTTGCAGGGGATGTTTGCTTTCGCCCTCTACGACAGCGAAAAAGACGCGTATCTGATTGGTCGCGACCACATCGGCATCATCCCGCTGTATATGGGTCACGACGAACACGGTAACTTCTACGTTGCCTCTGAAATGAAAGCGCTGGTTCCTGTTTGCCGCACGATTAAAGAGTTCCCGGCAGGCAGCTACCTGTGGAGCAAAGATGGCGAAATCCGCGAGTACTACCAGCGCGACTGGTTCGACTACGACGCGGTCAAAGACAACGTCACGGACAAAAACGAGCTGCGTCAGGCGCTGGAAGAGTCGGTGAAAAGCCACCTGATGTCCGATGTTCCGTACGGCGTGCTGCTCTCCGGCGGCCTGGATTCATCGGTGATTTCCGCCATCACCAAAAAATATGCCGCGCGCCGCGTCGAAGATCAGGAAAAATCAGAAGCCTGGTGGCCGCAGCTGCACTCCTTCGCCGTCGGCCTGGAGGGCGCCCCCGATCTGAAAGCCGCGCAGGAAGTGGCTAACCATCTGGGTACCGTGCACCACGAGATCCACTTTACGGTGCAGGAAGGCCTGGACGCCATCCGCGATGTTATCTATCACATTGAAACCTACGACGTGACGACGATTCGCGCGTCAACGCCAATGTATCTGATGTCGCGTAAAATCAAAGCGATGGGCATCAAAATGGTGCTGTCCGGGGAAGGCTCTGACGAAGTATTTGGCGGCTACCTCTATTTCCATAAAGCGCCCAACGCCAAAGAGCTGCACGAAGAGACCGTGCGCAAACTGCAGGCGCTGCATATGTTTGACTGCGCTCGCGCCAACAAAGCGATGTCCGCCTGGGGCGTTGAAGCGCGCGTCCCGTTCCTGGATAAGAAATTCCTCGACGTGGCAATGCGTATTAACCCGCAGGATAAAATGTGCGGCAACGGTAAAATGGAAAAACATGTCCTGCGTGAATGTTTTGAATCTTACCTGCCGGCGAGCGTCGCCTGGCGCCAGAAAGAACAGTTCTCTGATGGCGTTGGTTACAGCTGGATCGATACCTTAAAAGAAGTGGCCGCTGAACAGATTTCCGATCGGCAGCTGGAAACCGCCAGCTTCCGCTTCCCGTACAACACGCCTTCCTCGAAAGAAGCGTATCTGTACCGTGAGATTTTCGAAGAGCTGTTCCCGGTACCGAGCGCGGCCGAATGCGTTCCTGGCGGCCCTTCCGTCGCATGCTCTTCAGCAAAAGCGATTGAGTGGGACGAATCTTTCAAAAAAATGAACGATCCGTCGGGACGCGCGGTTGGCGTACACCAGTCGGCCTACTAACCGACGCTGTTTTCAAAACGGACTCTTCGGGGTCCGTTTTTGTTTTGTGCCTTATTTAAGCCGTTAAAAACGATAAATAACCAATAATTGCCGATTATTGCACCACGCTGTTCGCAACCTAACCAAACAGTTACGTTCAGTCCATTTTCGATGAAAAAGGGGTTGACGCTTCAAGGCTCAATACGCATAATGCGCCCCGCAACGCCGATAAGGTAACGCGCAAAAAGATGGCTACGTAGCTCAGCTGGTTAGAGCACATCACTCATAATGATGGGGTCACAGGTTCAAATCCCGTCGTAGCCACCATCTTTTTTGCGGGAGTGGCGAAATTGGTAGACGCACCAGATTTAGGTTCTGGCGCCGCAAGGTGTGCGAGTTCAAGTCTCGCCTCCCGCACCATTTACTCGTTCGCGTTGCGGTAAAAGATTTTTGTTGGGGTATCGCCAAGCGGTAAGGCACCGGTTTTTGATACCGGCATTCCCTGGTTCGAATCCAGGTACCCCAGCCATATTTTCGATGTTTGCGGTTCACCGCGACGGTATTGGGGTATCGCCAAGCGGTAAGGCACCGGTTTTTGATACCGGCATTCCCTGGTTCGAATCCAGGTACCCCAGCCATCGAAAATAGAGTAAGATTTTGGCTACGTAGCTCAGCTGGTTAGAGCACATCACTCATAATGATGGGGTCACAGGTTCGAATCCCGTCGTAGCCACCATACAAAGGAATTATTGATTCAGTTCGATAAATCCAAAAGAATTGTTGGGGTATCGCCAAGCGGTAAGGCTCTGGTTTCTGATACCAGCATTCCGAGGTTCGAATCCTCGTACCCCAGCCAATTTTAAAAGTCGCCCACGCTGTGCGCGCACCCGTTGGAGTATCTCCAGGCGCTAAGCCACCGGTTTGACCCCGGTACGAAATGGTCAATGTAAAATTGGGGTATCGCCAAGCGGTAAGGCACCGGATTCTGATTCCGGCATTCCGAGGTTCGAATCCTCGTACCCCAGCCAACAAAAAGCAAAAAGCTCGCTTCGGCGGGCTTTTTGCTTTATGAATTCCGAAAAAAGCTGACCTGAAGTGTACCTCGTTCTCAGCTCTGATATTCTCAGCTCTGATAAATTACAGAGTCAATGAGTAAAAGGATTTACGATGAACTATCAGGTTTTCCCTCTCTTTACCCGCACCATAACCTTGCTCTTTTTTCTGATCGGCTTCGCTTTCTGCCTGTTCGGGATTTCAGCCTTACTAACCTACAGCATCGTGGTTGGTTTGTTTTTTCCCGTCGGCATATCCATGCGCCTGCATCGGCTCAACGAAACGGGCCTCGCGCTAACGCTCACCGAGGATACCCGCTGGATAACCTACATTCATGGCTTCCCGGCTAAGGAGCAGAGAGACGTCATTAAGAATCCCTGTTTTTGGTCAACAGAAAGAACGCGGCAATTTTTTCTTCGCTGCTTTGCGAGCAAGATGATTCTTCAGGCAGCATGTATCGCCATCCTTGCCTGTGACGTTCTGTCTTCCGAAGGCGACGCGGTAACTGCCATCCTTGCGCTGCTGGCGCTGCTGTTCCTGCTCTATATGTCAGGTAAAAGCGCCTATTCCTTCTATTTGCTCGCCACGAATCAGTGGCAGTGCGAATCCCTGACAACCTCTGGCGGCAGTATCTGGTATCAGGGATTCTTGCCCAAAAAAGAGGGTAAAGACACGCTGTTTGCGCGATTATTTTGAATGCGGATTATAACCCCAACGCGTATTTCAACGCCTGACGCTTCAGTCCGCCGGCGCGCTCGGCCGCCATCAGCCCAATGTTTCTCAGCATACGCACCGGGGGCAGATCGTTGCTAAACCCGGCGTAAAACAGATCCATCCCAGACTGCATAATAAAGTTGTCCGCCTGACGGCGCGTCTGGTAGCGCTTAAGTACCGGCAGGCTGGCCCACTCTTCGCCGTGGGCTTTTGCTCTGCCAAGAATATCGAGCAGCGCATCGACATCGCGATAGCCGAGGTTAACCCCCTGCCCCGCCAGCGGATGAATGGTGTGCGCAGCATCGCCCACCAGCGCCAGCCCCGGCTTAACATACTGCAATGCGTGGCGGCGGGTGAGCGGGAAGGCGCCCGCGCTCAGCGGCGTAATCTCTCCCAGCCGCGACGGGAAGTGGCGAGTAATTTCCTGCTGTAGCTGAGCCATGCTCATGCCCTGCAGCTGGCGGATCCGCGCCGGCGCGTCGTACCACACCAGCGAGGCCCAATGATCGAACAGCGGTAAAAACGCGCGCGGCCCCGCCGGAGTGAACTGCTGCCAGGTGCTGTCGCCGGGATCGTCCGCACACTGTACGCTGATCAACATACAGGATTGCTGATACTGCCACGCGTGGATGCCGATTCCGGCCAGCTGACGCACCTGCGAACTGGCGCCGTCCGCGCCCACCACCAGCCGCGCATCAAGCTGGCTGCCGTCGGTCAGCGTTAAGGAGGCGTACGTTTCTTCCCGACGCATCTCCTGGAGCGATGTCCCCACCTGCAGCGATATGCGCTCATGGGCTTCCAGCGCCTGCCACAGGGCTCGCTGCAGGACGTTATTCTCCACCATATAGCCCAGTTCCGGCAGCTTCAGCTCCGCGGCATTGAAGACAACATGGGCGCTTTCCCACTCCCAGGTTTCTAGCTGGCGGTACGCATGGGCGCGCATGGACCGCACGCTGTCCCAGACGCCGAGGCCTCTCAGCAGCCCTACCGATGACGCGCTGATTGCCGAAATACGCACGTCAGGCGGTGAAGACGCATCAAAAACCGGTGGCGCGTTTTTTTCAATGACCGTCACCGTAAAGCCCAGCTGCGCCAGGCCAAGCGCGAGGGCGCCGCCAACCATCCCGCCGCCGACGATAACGACATCTGTTGCATGAATTGTCATGGCTATTATCCTTAAACCCGAATCCCCTCAGTTTACCGGATTTTTATTCGGCTTGTGGTGATTACGGTCGTACTGGTCAGGGCGCGGTCAAAGCATTACAATACGCGCCCTGCAATCCTGGCTTTATATCCGTCACCCTTCACATTGCAGAGCAACATCCGGTGAAGACGCTGACTTTGGGTATACCTAATTAAGCATGAGCAAGTCGATGACAAAAAAACTCCATATTAAAACCTGGGGCTGTCAGATGAACGAATACGATTCATCAAAGATGGCCGATCTGCTGGATGCCACCCACGGGTATCAACTCACTGAAGTGGCGGAAGAAGCGGATGTGCTGCTGCTCAATACCTGCTCAATCCGTGAGAAGGCTCAGGAAAAAGTATTCCATCAGCTAGGACGCTGGAAGCTGCTGAAAGAGAAGAATCCCAACCTGATCATCGGCGTTGGCGGCTGCGTGGCCTCTCAGGAAGGCGACCATATTCGCCAGCGCGCCCACTACGTCGATATTATTTTTGGGCCGCAGACCCTGCACCGTCTGCCGGAAATGATCAACTCGATACGAGGCAACCGCAGCCCGGTCGTCGATATCAGCTTCCCGGAAATCGAAAAATTCGACCGCCTGCCGGAACCGCGCGCCGAAGGCCCAAGCGCCTTTGTTTCCATCATGGAAGGCTGCAACAAGTACTGCACCTACTGCGTGGTGCCCTACACCCGCGGTGAGGAAGTGAGCCGCCCAAGCGACGATATCCTGTTTGAAATCGCCCAGCTTGCGGCTCAGGGCGTGCGTGAAGTCAACCTGCTCGGGCAGAACGTAAACGCCTGGCGCGGGGAAAACTATGACGGCACCACCGGTAGCTTTGCCGATCTCCTGCGTCTGGTTGCGGCGATCGACGGTATCGACCGGATCCGCTTTACCACCAGCCATCCCATCGAGTTCACCGACGATATCATTGAGGTTTACCGCGATACGCCGGAGCTGGTCAGCTTCCTGCACCTGCCGGTACAGAGCGGTTCCGACCGCGTGCTGAACCTGATGGGCCGAACCCACACGGCGCTGGAATATAAAGCGATTATCCGCAAACTGCGCGCGGCGCGTCCGGATATTCAGATCAGCTCCGACTTCATCGTCGGCTTCCCTGGCGAAACCACTCAGGATTTCGAGCAGACCATGAAGCTGATTGCCGATGTGAATTTCGATATGAGCTACAGCTTCATCTTCTCCGCGCGTCCGGGAACGCCGGCGGCCGATATGGTCGACGACGTACCGGAAGAGGACAAGAAGCAGCGTCTGTATATTTTGCAGGAGCGCATCAACCAGCAGGCGATGGCCTGGAGCCGCCGTATGCTCGGCACCGTGCAGCGCATTCTGGTGGAAGGCACCTCACGTAAGAGCATCATGGAGCTGTCTGGCCGCACCGAAAATAACCGCGTGGTGAACTTCGAAGGCTCGCCTGAGATGATCGGCAAGTTTGTCGATGTCGAGATCACCGACGTCTGGACAAACTCCCTGCGCGGTAAAGTGGTGCGCACCGAGGACGAAATGGGTCTGCGCATCGCGGAAACCCCGGAGTCGGTGATTGCCCGCACCCGTAAAGAAAACGATCTTGGCGTCGGTATCTACCAGCCATAATCCGTTCAGGCCTGCCGGCTCCGGCAGGCCTTGTATTTCCTCTCCTGAACCCAATATCTATAGCGATGCTTGCGCCATATTCCGATGACGTGAATAATTTCCTGACCGGCTACCTTCCGGCTATCTATGTATAAGAGGAACAGCTTGAATACAGACACTCGCGAAATCACCCTTGAGCCCGCGGACAACGCCCGTCTGCTGAGCCTGTGCGGCCCGTTTGATGACAACATTAAACAGCTGGAACGCCGCCTCGGCATCGAGATTAACCGTCGAGACAACCACTTTAAACTGACCGGTCGGCCGATTTGCGTCACCGCTGCGGCGGATATCCTGCGCAGTCTGTACGTCGATACCGCGCCGATGCGCGGCGAAATTCAGGATATTGAACCGGAACAAATTCATTTGGCGATCAAAGAAGCCCGCGTGCTGGAGCAGAGCGCCGAAAGCGTGCCGGACTACGGTAAGGCCATCAATATCAAAACCAAGCGTGGCGTGATTAAGCCGCGTACGCCGAATCAGGCGCAGTACATCGCCAATATTCTCGACCACGACATTACCTTCGGCGTCGGCCCTGCCGGGACCGGGAAAACCTACCTGGCGGTCGCCGCCGCGGTAGACGCGCTGGAGCGCCAGGAGATCCGCCGTATTCTTCTGACCCGTCCGGCGGTTGAGGCCGGCGAAAAACTGGGCTTCCTGCCCGGCGATTTGAGCCAGAAAGTTGACCCGTACCTGCGGCCCCTTTACGACGCGCTGTTCGAGATGCTCGGCTTCGAGAAAGTCGAAAAGTTGATTGAGCGCAACGTGATTGAAGTCGCGCCGCTGGCCTATATGCGCGGCCGTACGCTGAACGATGCGTTTATCATTCTCGACGAAAGCCAGAACACGACCATTGAACAGATGAAAATGTTCCTGACCCGTATCGGCTTTAACTCTAAGGCGGTCATTACCGGCGACGTCACGCAGATTGACCTGCCGCGCAGCACCAAATCGGGCCTGCGCCACGCGATTGAAGTGCTGGCAGAAGTCGATGAGATCAGCTTCAACTTCTTCCATAGCGAAGACGTCGTGCGCCACCCGGTGGTCGCCCGCATCGTTAACGCCTATGAAGCCTGGGAAGAAGCAGACCAGAAACGTAAAGCAGAACTGGCCGCCGAGCGCAAACGCGAAGCCCAGGAACAGGAGCATAAATGAGTCAGGTCATTCTCGATTTACAGCTGGCTTGCGAAGATAACAGCGGAATGCCGGATGAAGCCCTGTTTCAGCGCTGGGTCGATAGCGTTATCCCGCAGTTTCAGGAAGAGTCGGAGCTGACGATTCGCCTGGTTGATGAAGCGGAAAGCCACGAGCTGAACCTGACCTATCGCGGGAAGGACAAACCGACTAACGTGCTCTCTTTCCCGTTCGAAGCCCCGCCGGGTATCGAAATGCCGCTGCTTGGCGACCTGGTCATCTGCCGTCAGGTGGTTGAACAGGAAGCGAAAGAGCAAGGTAAACCGCTGGAAGCGCACTGGGCGCATATGGTGGTCCACGGTAGCCTGCATCTTTTGGGCTATGACCACATCATTGATGAAGAAGCGGAAGAGATGGAATCCCTCGAAACAGAGATAATGCTTGCTCTGGGCTATGAGGATCCGTACATTGCCGAGAAGGAATAACCCGTTGCCGGCTTTGCCGGCGACTGGCCGCTATGCCGGGCGCTGAGTATACGCGTGACGAGCGACTATTTAACTAACATGAGAACCCATACGACGCCATGAGCGACGACAATTCACACAGTAGCGACACAGTAAACAGCAAAAAGGGATTCTTCTCCCTGTTACTCAGCCAGCTCTTTCACGGTGAACCCAAGAATCGTGACGAACTGCTGGCGCTGATCCGTGATTCCGGGCAAAACGACCTTATCGACGAAGATACGCGCGATATGCTCGAAGGGGTAATGGATATCGCCGACCAGCGCGTCCGCGACATCATGATCCCCCGCTCGCAGATGATTACCCTGAAACGCAACCAGACGCTGGACGAGTGCCTCGATGTGATCATCGAATCGGCCCACTCGCGTTTCCCGGTGATCAGCGAAGATAAAGATCACATCGAAGGGATTCTGATGGCCAAAGATCTGCTGCCGTTTATGCGCAGCGATGCCGAAGCCTTCAGCATGGAAAAAGTGTTGCGTCCGGCGGTTGTCGTGCCCGAGAGCAAGCGGGTTGACCGCATGCTGAAGGAGTTTCGCTCCCAACGTTATCATATGGCTATCGTTATCGATGAGTTTGGCGGCGTCTCAGGTCTGGTGACCATTGAAGACATCCTTGAGCTCATCGTCGGTGAAATAGAAGACGAATACGACGAAGAAGAAGATATCGATTTCCGTCAGCTGAGCCGCCACACGTGGACGGTGCGCGCGCTGGCCTCAATCGAAGATTTCAACGAAGCGTATGGCACCCACTTCAGCGATGAAGAGGTCGACACCATCGGCGGTCTGGTCATGCAGGCGTTTGGTCATCTGCCTGCCCGCGGCGAGTCTATCGACATTGATGGTTACCAATTCAAGGTCGCAATGGCTGACAGTCGACGTATTATTCAGGTACATGTAAAGCTTCCTGATGATGCCCCGCAGCCGAAGCTGGAAGACTAATCCAACGGGACGATTAACCTAAATGGTATTTGCCTCTCTTATTGAACGCCAGCGCGTACGTTTGCTGCTGGCGCTGTTATTCGGAGCCAGCGGAACGCTGGCTTTTTCACCTTATGACTTCTGGCCCGCAGCCCTTATTTCGTTAATTGGCCTGCAGGGTTTAACCCTCAACCGACGTCCCCTGCAAAGCGCCGCGATTGGCTATTTCTGGGGATTAGGGCTGTTCGGCTCCGGTATTAACTGGGTCTACGTGAGCATCGCGCAGTTCGGCGGTATGCCCGGTCCGGTCAACGTTTTCCTGGTGGTTCTGCTGGCGGCCTATCTGTCGCTCTATACCGGATTATTTGCCGGCATTCTTTCGCGCCTGTGGCCGAAAACCAGCTGGATACGCGTTGCCATCGCCGCCCCGGTGATATGGCAGGTTACCGAGTTTCTGCGCGGCTGGGTGCTAACCGGCTTCCCGTGGCTACAGTTCGGCTACAGTCAGATTGACGGCCCGCTCAAAGGCCTGGCGCCCGTGATGGGCGTTGAGGCGATTAACTTCCTGCTGATGCTCGTCAGCGGCCTGCTGGTATTGGCTATCGCGCAGCGTAACTGGAAGCCGCTGATTGCCGCCGTCGTGCTGTTCGCCCTGCCCTTCCCGCTTCGCTACATTCAGTGGTATCAACCGCTGCCGGCGCGCGCGACCACGGTTTCGCTGGTACAGGGCGATATCCCCCAGGCGATGAAATGGGACCAGAATCAGCTACTCAACACCCTGAAAACCTATCTGGATCTCACCCAGCCGCATATGGGTAAATCGCAGCTGATCGTCTGGCCGGAGTCCGCGATTCCGGATCTGGAAATTAACCAGCAGCGCTTCCTCAGCATGATGGACGACCTGATGCGGTCGAAAAATAGCTCGCTGATCACCGGCATCGTCGATGCGCGTCTGAACGCGCGGAATCGCTACGATACGTACAACACCATTATTACGCTGGGCAAAGATAACCCATACAGCTACGACTCAAAGAATCGCTACAACAAGAATCATCTGGTGCCGTTTGGTGAGTTTGTGCCGCTGGAATCGATTCTGCGTCCGCTGGCGCCGTTCTTCGACCTGCCAATGTCCTCTTTCAGCCGCGGGCCGTACGTGCAGCCGCAGCTGGTGGCGCATAATATGCGTCTGACGGCGGCTATCTGCTACGAGATCATTCTTGGCGAGCAGGTGCGGGATAACTTCCGCCCGGATACGGATTTTCTGTTAACCATTTCGAATGACGCATGGTTCGGCAAATCTATCGGCCCGTGGCAGCACTTCCAGATGGCGCGAATGCGCGCGCTGGAGCTGGCCCGTCCGCTGCTGCGCAGCACCAATAACGGCATTACCGCGGTCATCGGCCCACGCGGTGAAATACAGGAGATGATCCCGCAGTTCACCCGCGCCGTATTAACCACCAAAGTGACCCCAACGGCAGGACTGACGCCGTACGCGCGTACGGGGAACTGGCCGCTGTGGGCGTTAACCGCCTTGTTTGGCTTTGCTGCGCTGCTGATGAGCCTGCGCCAGCGCCGTCAATAATTGCTTCTCCCGCGGCGGCACTCGTCGCCGCGGTCATCTCCCTTCTTATCCATTCTGGCACGACCATTGCTTAATAAATACATGTCGCAACGCGATCCTCGGGGGTACAACCCGGTTGCACCACCATCGATCGTCAGGCGGCGCTATTTTGGTGCAATGGGGGATTTTTGCCTTTAAATGGTGCGGTGCGCTTCGCAAAAATCAACAATATAAGAGCAAAATCTTTACATTAAGCCAAACTAAATGCTAACAAACACATACAAATGCTGCACGCAAAGACGGCAGCGATAAAAAAGCACACACATTCACAATGGGTATCAATAGCGTCTGACGGCGCTGAGGATAAGGAGTCGGATATGCAATTACGTAAACTGGCCGCAGCAATGCTGGTCATGGGCCTCACCGCTGGGGTGGCGCATGCAGAAGATGCGGCATCCACCGCTGGCCAGAGCACTCTGGATAAAATTGCCAAAAACGGCGTTATCGTCGTTGGTCACCGTGAATCATCCGTTCCGTTCTCTTACTATGACAACAAGCAGCAGGTCGTTGGCTACTCTCAGGACTACTCGAATGCGATCGTTGATGCCATCAAGAAGAAGCTGAACAAACCGGATCTGCAGGTCAAACTGATCCCTGTCACCTCACAAAACCGTATTCCGCTGCTGCAAAACGGCACGTATGATTTCGAATGCGGCTCCACCACCAACAACCTTGAACGCCAGAAACAGGCGGCCTTCTCCGATACGATTTTCGTCGTCGGTACCCGTCTGCTGGTGAAAAAAGGCGGCGCGATTAAAGATTTCCCGGACCTGAAGGATAAAGCCGTCGTCGTCACCTCCGGCACCACCTCCGAAATTCTGCTGCACAAGCTGAACGACGAGAAAAAAATGAATATGCGTATTATCAGCGCAAAAGATCACGGTGACTCTTTCCGTACTCTGGAAAGCGGTCGCGCGGTGGCCTTTATGATGGATGACGCGCTGCTGGCGGGCGAACGTGCGAAAGCGAAAAAACCGGATAACTGGGAGATTGTCGGTACCGCTCAGTCTCAGGAAGCCTACGGCTGCATGCTGCGCAAAGATGACCCGCAGTTCAAAACGCTGGTCGATGAGACGGTCGCCCAGGTTCAGACCTCCGGTGAAGCCGAAAAATGGTTCGATAAGTGGTTTAAAAATCCTATTCCGCCAAAGAACCTGAATATGAACTTTGAACTCTCTGACGAGATGAAAGCGCTGTTCAAATCACCTAACGATAAAGCTCTTAACTAATTAAAAAAACAAAGGGCGGGGAATCCTGCCCTCCCGATTGTTGCTACGGCGCGGACAGACTATACGGCGGCTGGTCGTTCCCCAGCGGCCGCGAATACCGAAACAGGCTGAGCAACAATCTTCGAGGGTAGCGCTGCTACCCTTTTTTTTCCAGGAGTCATTTATGTCAATAGACTGGAACTGGGGAATATTCCTGCAACAGGCCCCGTTCGGCAACACCACCTATTTAGGCTGGCTGTGGAGTGGTTTTCAGATCACCGTCACCCTGTCGGTAACGGCCTGGATTATCGCATTCTTTGTAGGTTCGCTCTTCGGTATTCTCCGTACGGTCCCGAACCGTCTGCTGTCGACTATCGGCACCTGCTACGTTGAACTTTTTCGTAACGTTCCGCTTATCGTTCAATTTTTCACCTGGTATCTGGTGGTGCCTGAACTGCTGCCGGAAAACATCGGCATGTGGTTTAAGTCCGAGCTGGATCCGAATATTCAGTTTTTCGTTTCTTCGATGCTGTGTCTGGGATTGTTTACCGCCGCGCGCGTCTGCGAGCAGGTTCGTTCCGGTATTCAATCCCTGCCGCGCGGCCAGAAAAACGCCGGGCTGGCGATGGGGCTAACGCTCCCGCAAACTTACCGTTACGTTCTGCTGCCCAACGCCTATCGCGTTATCGTGCCGCCAATGACCTCTGAAATGATGAACCTGGTGAAAAACTCGGCCATCGCTTCCACCATTGGTCTTGCCGATATGGCCGCGCAGGCGGGCAAGCTGCTGGACTACTCGGCCCATGCCTGGGAATCGTTTACCGCTATCACCCTCGCCTACGTGTTTATCAACGCCGTTATTATGCTGATCATGTACGTGGTCGAACGTAAAGTCCGCCTGCCGGGCAATATGGGGGGTAAATAATGTACGATTTTGACTGGAGCTCCATTATTCCTTCCATGCCATACCTGCTGGCAGGGCTGGTGATTACCTTAAAAATTACCGTGACCGCGATTGTTGTCGGAATTGTGTGGGGGACGATCCTGGCCGTGATGCGCCTGTCGAGCTTCCTGCCGCTGGCGTGGTTCGCCAAAACCTACGTTAACGTTTTCCGCTCCATTCCGCTGGTGATGGTACTGCTGTGGTTTTATCTGATTGTTCCCGGGTTCCTGCAGAACGTGCTTGGCCTGTCGCCGAAAACCGATATCCGCCTGATTTCGGCGATGATCGCCTTCTCCATGTTTGAAGCGGCCTATTACTCGGAAATTATCCGTGCCGGCATTCAGAGTATCTCGCGCGGCCAGTCCAGCGCCGCGCTGGCGCTGGGTATGACCCACTGGCAATCCATGAAGCTGGTGATTCTGCCGCAGGCCTTCCGCGCCATGGTACCGCTGCTGCTGACGCAGGGCATCGTCCTGTTCCAGGATACCTCGCTGGTTTATGTTCTGAGCCTGGCCGACTTTTTCCGCACCGCCTCAACTATCGGCGAGCGTGATGGAACCCAGGTAGAGATGATCCTGTTCGCAGGCGCCGTATATTTTGTGTTTAGTCTCAGCGCATCGCTGTTGGTCAGCTGGTTGAAGAAAAGGACTGTGTAATGATTACCCTGAAAAATGTTTCAAAATGGTATGGTCACTTTCAGGTGCTGACCGATTGCTCCACGGAAGTGAAAAAAGGCGAAGTGGTGGTGGTCTGCGGGCCTTCGGGTTCGGGTAAATCAACGCTGATTAAAACCGTAAACGGCCTGGAGCCCATTCAGCAAGGTCAAATCATCGTCGACGGCACCACCGTCAACGATAAAAAGACCAACCTGGCCAAACTGCGCTCGCGCGTCGGGATGGTATTCCAGCACTTTGAGCTGTTCCCGCATTTATCGATTATCGAGAACCTCACCCTGGCGCAGGTCAAGGTGCTCAATCGCGACAAAGCCGCCTCCCGGGCGAAAGGGCTTAAGCTGCTGGAACGCGTGGGGCTTTCCGCTCATGCCGAAAAATTCCCCGCCCAGCTCTCGGGCGGCCAACAGCAGCGCGTGGCCATCGCCCGCGCGCTGTGTATGGATCCTATCGCCATGCTGTTTGATGAACCCACCTCCGCGCTGGATCCGGAGATGATTAACGAAGTGCTGGACGTTATGGTTGAACTGGCAAATGAAGGGATGACCATGATGGTGGTCACCCATGAAATGGGCTTTGCGCGTAAGGTAGCCAACCGGGTTATCTTTATGGATGAAGGAAAAATTGTCGAAGACGCCGATAAAGAAGCGTTTTTTGCTAACCCGCAATCTGAACGCGCCAAAGACTTCCTCGCCAAAATTCTGCACTAATCTTCCGGCGTGTACGGTACCGTACACGCCTTTTATCTCTTCCCGCTCCTGTCTCTCTCCATAGTTATGGCAATAGCTTTGCCGCTCTCAAATACGCGTCATAAATATATCCAGCCTCACACCAAATAATTCACGACCTGAAACGCTCAATTCAACAAAAATTCACTCTTTACATCGTGGATTACATAATCTGTCATAGATAACATGGCGCGAATTTGACAACAACGCTGAGCGCCGGCAGCGGATTTTTTTGATTTTAGAAAATTAAGATTCTTAAGATTGAGAACCCGGCTTCGTTAACCCTACTCAGTTAACGCTAAACATTCTTGACAAGGCTATAACGGACGAGTGAAACAAATGGATATTGCTTCGTGAATAATAAAAGTCTCATAACCTCCCTTTCTCTTTATATTCTGTTAACCGCATCGACATTGGCGAATGTATCGATTAGCAATACCAATCAGGTGGAACAGGATAAGGCACGTCAAAGCGCATTGGCACCAGCACAGCAGGAATATTCGGCATCAGGTACAGGATCGCAAAAATATAAACTCGCCTTTCCACTTGAAGCAACCTGCCGATATATCAACCATGTTGAAATTATTTCCGCTGACCACAAGTTGACCCGCGGTCTGCTAGGTAATATCGCTCGCCAGGCAGAAAAAAAGTGCCTGGGTATTGAAGGCATACGTCTACTCACCACAACCTTGCAAAATGAACTCATTGCCCGGGGATATATCACTTCGCTTATTGATGTACCTTCACAATCCCTGAATGATGGCATTCTGAGCATCACGTTGAGCTATGGCTATATCGGCAATATTAGCTGGGCTTCCGGCAATAGCGCGACAACCAGCCTGTGGAATGCCATACCGGCTAAAACAGGGGATATTCTGAAGCTAACCGAACTGGAACAGGGGATGGCTAACCTGCAGCGTTTACCCGGCTCATCGGCGCAGATGAAAATCATGCCGGGTAAGAACCATGCGGAAAGCGATATCCAAATCTCCCGGCATCTGGCACGAAACTGGCAAGTAGGCGCATGGCTGGATGATGCAGGAAGCCGTAGCAGCGGGCGTTACCAGGCCGGTGGCGCGCTTTATCTTTATGACCTGACGACGCTAAATGACATTTTCTATTTATCCATGGGGGGCGATGTCGAGTTTAATCAACATAACGATGGCAACCAGAATAAAAGCCTCTATTATTCTATTCCCTTTGGATTTTGGTCACTCAATCTTTACGGTTCACAAAGTGAATATCGTCAGCAGTTCAATGGCAGATACTCCACCATTGAATATAAAAGCAAAAATGATTATGCCAGCGCAACCTTAACGCGTCTAATTTCGCACACTCGCCAGCAAAAAACAACCATTGATGCGCGAATAGCAAAAAGTACCTCACATTATTATTTTGGTGGCAGCGAACTGAGCGTTATGCGCAAACAGAATCCTGCCTGGGATATTACGGCACATCATCAGCGATATTTTACCCATACAATCGTAGATGCCAGCCTGGGCGTACAGCGTAGCCTTCCCTGGCTCAGTTCAATGCCAACTCCGGAGGAAAAAGCCGGTCTGTACAGTAAGCTTTCGCGCATTATTCATGCCGACCTTCAAGCCTTAATGAAGTTTGAATCAACGGGGGATAAATTCAGCTATGCTCCGCATATTAATATACAAATTAGCCCCGATATCTTATCCGCAGACAATCAATTTAATATAGGCAATCGTTGGACGGTACGAGGTTTTGACGGTGAAAGAACCCTTTCAGGAAATCAAGGCTGGTACTGGCGCAATGATTTCATCTGGGATATGCCCGCCCCGGAACGACAGCTGTACTTAGGCATAGACGTTGGACGCATTACAGGAACAGAGCAGTACGGAAATGGCAAAGTCATGTCTGGCGCCACGGTGGGAATACGCGGAAGCATAATTTCAACTCAGTATGATTTATTCATCGGAACCCCACTGATAAAGCCAAACGGTTTTCATACAGACCCTGCAAACCTGGGATTTTCATTACAATGGAGGTATTAAAATCAGTTTTTCAACGCATCAGTTAACCTCATTTATTTCTAAAGGACTCTATTAAATGTTTAAATTCAATTTAACCTATGTTGCGCTAGCAGCAGCATTGAGCTCAAGCTTTGTTTATGCCGACCCGACAACTTACACCCATTTATCAGGCGCCAAAGTCATTGATATTGAAAAACCCAATGCCGCCGGCGTCTCACATAATATGTATCGTGAGTTTAATGTTGATAGTAAGGGTGTTGTTCTGAACAATAGCCCCAGCGATCTCTCCCATGCGACGTTGGGGAATATCGCTAAAAATAACAATCTGACTAATGGTAGTGCTTCTGTTATTCTTAACGAAGTTACCTCAAACCGTGCAAGCTCACTGAATGGATTTATTGAAGTTGCGGGTCAGCGAGCTGATGTGGTTATTGCTAACCCCAATGGTATTTCCTGCTCAGGATGTAGTTTCATCAACACCAATAAGGCGATTTTAACGACAGGAAAGGTAACATTCTCTGATACTGGCGCTATCGCCAGTTATGACGTTACCGGGGGTAAACTGTCCATCGACAAGAATGGAATGGATGCCAGTAATAGCTATGCGGTTCTGCTCGCCGATGCGATAGCCATTAACGGTACGGTTAATGCTACGAACGCGATAGTGGCCGCAGGAAACTTCACCTTTGATAACGGCTCTGGCGCGATAACCTCAGCGGGCAAAGCGGCAACGGCACGGCAGTATGTTTACCCTGAATATAGTATCGACATTAGTAATCTTGGCGGCATCAAAGCCAATAGTATTACAATGGTTGGCAATAATTTAGGTTTTGGCGTTCGAAATAAAGGCGCTATTGTTGCTAACACCAGCCTCTCTTTGACCAGCTTTGGCTCACTCACCAACGAAGGCTCTATCGCCAGTAATGGTATGATGACTCAGGTACTCTCTGCAGGCAATTTTAAAAATACGGGAAATATATCCTCGAATAATATCGCCTTACTGAATAGCCTCAGTTCGATAAGCAATAGTGGAACCATTTCCAGCACAGGAAATTTATTAGTCAACGCATCCGGAAATATCGAAAACACGGGTAAATTCAAAGCGGCCTCCACATTGAGCGTAATGACTAACGGTAACCTGAAAACGACATATGGTTCCAATTTACTTTCAGATAATCAGTTGACAGTCACCGCCGCCGGTAACATTGAAAACGGAGGCTCGACCAGAGGTAAAAACACAACGGTCACCTTCGGAGGAGACACGCTTAAAGTCACTGGCAATATTTTTGGCTACGATACTCTGCTGGTTCAGGCGAAAATAAATGACCAGATAACATCCGGGGAAATTACCAATTCTGGTACCACCTCCGGCGGCAACGTGACCGTAAAAACCGATGGTACTCTGGCGTTAACCAAAGGTAGCTTTATGGAAGCGACTGATACGCTGACGACAAAAAGCTACTGGCTTAAAAATGAAGGTTATATGGGGGCCGATACGATAGCTATTGATAACTCTGTCACCCACAACTATGGGGCTATTGTTGGTCAGGATAATGTTGGCGTTAAAACCTATCATGAGCTTTATAATGAAGGCGAAATTTTAAGCTCATCAAATATGACGCTGGATACACGGAATCACGGTAATATTACTAACCGTTCTCACATAGGAGCTGGCGGCACTTTAACCATGTCAGTTAATAAAGTGGTTAACGGAGGATACCGCTGCGGTTTCCTGGGGTGGGCAACCTGTGGCAAAGGCACGATTTCCACGACTAATCTGGTTTTAAATTCCTCACATAAATACGCCAGTGAAATGGGCGGCACTCAGCAGTTTAAGAGCGCGACCATTAACACCATCAATTAACATGAAGTTATCATTGAAAATGCGCGTCTTTTTTTAAAAGAAAGTTAATGCTGGTGCTTCGGCACCAGCATTTTTACGCATACAGATGAAGGGTTAGCCTGCCCTTTAAAAGGAAGGCCAATATATTAACGCGCTTTATATTGGCCCTCGGGCTGGCTTAACGCCAGTGTAAAGGCTCCGCAAATATCTCTCCCGTATTTACGGCTCGAATGGCCGGCGCTGGAACTGATCGTGCCCGCATTTTGGACAACGCGGTAGCACATCCGGCGTATAAACCGGCAGATGGTAATGGCACTTCTCACACACCAGATTGCCGAGCCCCACGACTTCGCCGCTGTGATAGACGCCGTGGTGGCTGAGATCCTGGAACACCTCGCGCCACTCAAGCTGAGTTTTATCGGTAATATCCGCCAGCTCCTGCCACAGGCTCTCTTTGATCACCCGCATAAAGACGCTATCAGTCAGCTCATCCTGACTCTCTTCATAACTGAGCGCGAACTCTTCCAGATCGCGTCTGACAGCGCGGATAACATTCTCGATTTCGCTCTGCGTTAACTCGCCGGACTGGCTAATCTTGACCCTGGCCTGCTCCACCAGCGCATCAATATCGCGTTCTCCATTGCGTAACCGCTCGCTGAGCGTCGACACCAGCTCTCGGTAGAATTGAGCAACCTTGTTCATCTTTTCGCCTCCGGTGTGGTTAACTTCTTCTTATGATAGACGTTATCTGCGGATTGCTCTGCCAGCCAAGCCACAGAGTCGCGAAATATTCTCCACCGCTTTCATCTCTGTAAGTGTGTGAAAGGCTGTTTTGACGTTGGCGTTTGGGCTATGCTATGCCGATCTGAAATAACACATCCATTGGCTACATTTTGTAGCTGTATTGAAAACAGGACCACTGGCTGCCATGCAAGAGCAATACCGCCCGGAAGAGATAGAATCAAAAGTCCAGCAACACTGGGACGAGAAGCGTACCTTTGAAGTTACCGAAGACGAGAGCAAAGAGAAGTATTACTGCCTGTCGATGCTTCCCTATCCTTCTGGTCGACTACACATGGGCCACGTGCGCAACTATACCATCGGCGACGTGATTTCCCGTTACCAGCGTATGTTGGGCAAAAATGTTCTGCAGCCTATCGGCTGGGATGCGTTTGGTCTGCCTGCGGAAGGCGCCGCGGTGAAAAACAACACCGCTCCGGCCCCGTGGACCTACGACAATATCGCCTACATGAAAAACCAGCTGAAAAAGCTGGGCTTCGGCTATGACTGGAGCCGTGAAGTGGCAACCTGCACCCCGGAATACTACCGCTGGGAGCAGAAGTTCTTCACCGAGCTGTATAAAAAGGGGCTGGTCTATAAAAAAACCTCCGCGGTAAACTGGTGCCCGAACGATCAGACCGTTCTGGCGAATGAACAGGTTATCGACGGCTGCTGCTGGCGCTGCGACACAAAAGTTGAGCGTAAAGAGATCCCGCAGTGGTTTATCAAAATCACCGCCTACGCTGACGAGCTGCTGAACGATCTGGATAACCTGGATCACTGGCCTGATACCGTTAAAACCATGCAGCGCAACTGGATTGGCCGCTCCGAAGGCGTCGAAATCTCCTTCGACGTTAACGACTACGCCGACAAGCTGACCGTTTATACCACCCGCCCGGACACCTTTATGGGCTGTACCTACCTGGCCGTCGCTGCGGGTCACCCGCTGGCGCAGCAGGCAGCAGCCAATAACTCCGCGCTGGCGACGTTTATCGACGAATGCCGTAATACCAAAGTTGCCGAAGCCGAAATGGCAACCATGGAGAAAAAAGGCGTCGATACTGGCTACAAAGCGATTCACCCGCTGACCGGCGAAGCGATCCCGGTATGGGCGGCAAACTTTGTGCTGATGGAGTACGGCACCGGCGCGGTGATGGCCGTTCCGGGTCACGATCAGCGCGACTACGAGTTTGCCAGCAAGTACGGTCTCAACATCAAGCCGGTCATCCTGGCCGCTGATGGCTCCGAACCCGATCTCTCCGAACAGGCGCTGACCGAAAAAGGCGTGCTGTTCAACTCCGGCGAATTCGACGGTCTGGATCACGAAGCTGGCTTTAATGCCATCGCGGATAAGCTCGCGTCTCTTGGCGTCGGCGAACGTAAAGTGAACTACCGCCTGCGCGACTGGGGCGTTTCCCGTCAGCGCTACTGGGGTGCGCCGATCCCAATGGTGACCCTTGAAGACGGTACCGTGATGCCGACGCCGGAAGATCAGCTGCCGGTTATTCTGCCGGAAGACGTTGTGATGGACGGCATCACCAGCCCAATCAAAGCCGATCCTGAGTGGGCGAAAACCACCGTTAACGGCCAGCCGGCACTGCGCGAAACCGATACGTTTGACACCTTTATGGAGTCTTCCTGGTACTACGCGCGCTACACCTGCCCGCAGTATGACCAGGGTATGCTCGACCCCGAAGCGGCCAACTACTGGCTGCCGGTCGATATCTATATCGGCGGTATCGAACACGCCATTATGCACCTGCTCTATTTCCGCTTCTTCCACAAGCTGATGCGCGACGCGGGCATGGTGAACTCTGACGAACCGGCTAAACAGCTGCTTTGCCAGGGCATGGTGCTGGCAGATGCCTTCTACTATGTTGGCGAAAACGGCGAGCGTAACTGGGTCTCTCCGAAAGAGGCGACCACCGAGCGCGACGAGAAAGGACGTATCGTTAAAGCCTTCGATCCGCAGGGTCGCGAGCTGGTCTATACCGGCATGAGCAAGATGTCCAAGTCGAAAAACAACGGCATCGACCCGCAGGAGATGGTGGAACGCTACGGCGCGGACACCGTGCGCCTGTTTATGATGTTCGCTTCTCCGGCCGACATGACGCTGGAGTGGCAGGAATCCGGCGTGGAAGGTGCGAACCGCTTCCTGAAACGCGTCTGGAAACTGGTTTACGAACACACTACCCTGGGTGAAGCCCCTGCGCTGGACGTTGCCAGCCTCAGCGAAGATCAAAAAGCGCTGCGCCGCGACGTGCACAAAACCATCGCGAAAGTGACCGATGACATCGGCCGTCGTCAGACCTTCAACACCGCGATTGCGGCGATTATGGAGCTGATGAACAAGCTGGCGAAAGCGCCGCAGGAAAACGATCAGGATCGCGCGCTGATGCGTGAGGCCCTGCTGGCCGTGGTTCGCATGCTCAATCCGTTCACCCCGCACGCCAGCTTTACCCTGTGGCAGGAGCTGGGCGGCGAAGGCGATATTGACAACACGCCGTGGCCGGTCGCTGATGAAAGCGCAATGGTTGAAGACACGACTCTGGTCGTGGTCCAGGTAAATGGTAAAGTTCGTGGTAAAATTACCGTTGCGGTGGATGCAACTGAAGAGCAGGTTCGTGAGCGCGCGGGTCAGGAGCATCTGGTCGCGAAATATCTCGACGGTGTGACCGTACGTAAAGTGATCTACGTTCCGGGTAAACTGCTCAATCTGGTCGTTGGCTAAGCGCAGGAGGAAGCGTGCGATATCTGGCAACATTGTTGTTATCTTTGGCGGTGTTAATCACCGCCGGTTGCGGCTGGCACCTGCGTAGCACTACGCAGGTTCCGACCGCAATGAAAACCATGATCTTCCAGTCGGGCGATCCCAATGGACCATTAAGTCGTGCTGTCCGTAATCAGCTGCGTCTGAACGGCGTTGAACTGGTCGATAGCAGTACCCTGCGCAAGGATATTCCTTCCCTGCGTCTGGAGACATCGTCCATTCAGAAAGATACAGCATCTATTTTCCAGGACGGCCGTACTGCGGAATATCAGATGGTGATGACGGTAAATGCCAGCGTCCTGATCCCAGGCCATGATATCTATCCCATCACGACCAAAGTCTACCGCTCGTTCTTCGATAACCCGCAGGCGGCGTTAGCGAAAGATGCCGAGCAGGACATGATCGTTCAGGAAATGTACGACAAAGCCGCGGAGCAGCTGATCCGTAAGCTGCCGAGCGTACACGTTGCGGATGTCGAAGCCACCAAAGAGGATGAGAAGCCGGTCACGACGACCCCAGCCGCTTCAACCTCCGGCAATCGCGTCTCCACCACGCTGGGTAACTGATGATTCGGTTGTACCCGGAACAGCTCCGCGCGCAGCTCACTGAAGGGCTGCGCGCGGCCTATCTGCTGCTTGGCAACGATCCGCTGCTGTTGCAGGAAAGCCAGGACGCCATCCGCGAAGCCGCGGCCGCCCAAGGCTTTATCGAACATCACACCGCCACCGTTGATGCCAGTACCGACTGGCCTGCCCTGTTCTCGTTAAGCCAGGCCATGAGCCTGTTTTCCAGCCGCCAGACGCTGCTGCTCATCCTGCCCGATAATGGCCCTAATGCGGCAATTAACGAACAGCTCGCGACGCTTGTCGGCATGCTGCATGAAGATTTATTGCTCATCGTTCGCGGTAATAAGCTGACGAAAGCGCAGGAGAACGCCGCATGGATGACGGCGCTGACCAGCCGGGCGGTGCAGGTAAGCTGCCAGACGCCGGAATATGCCCAGCTGCCGCGCTGGCTCGCCGCGCGCGCAAAGCAGAATAATCTGCAGCTTGATGACGCGGCCAGTCAGCTGCTGTGCTACTGCTATGAAGGTAATCTTCTGGCGCTGGCGCAGGCTCTGGAGCGTCTGTCGCTGCTGTGGCCGGACGGTAAACTGACGCTGCCGCGGGTTGAGCAGGCGGTGAATGATGCCGCGCATTTCACCCCCTATCACTGGGTTGATGCGCTGCTGGCCGGGAAAAGTAAGCGCGTACTCCACGTTCTGCAACAGCTGCGTCTGGAAGGCAGCGAGCCCGCTATCCTGCTGCGCACCCTACAGCGCGAGCTGCTGCTGCTGGTCAACCTGAAGCGGCAGTCGGCCCATACGCCGCTGCGTTCGCTGTTTGACAAACATCGCGTGTGGCAGAACCGCCGCCAGCTGGTTAGCGATGCGCTGGCCCGCCTCAGCGCCGACCAGCTGCGCCAGGCCGTCACGTTGCTGACCCGTGCCGAACTCACCTTCAAGCAGGATTACGGGCACTCCGTATGGCCCGAGCTGGAAAGTCTCTCTTTATTGCTCTGCCATAAAGCGCTGGCAGACGTTTTTATTGATGGTTGATATGACTCAGTTACTGGCAATGTACGGCGGCACCTTCGATCCGGTGCATTATGGTCACCTTAAACCGGTGGAAATTCTGGCCAACCAGATTGGCCTTAATCAAGTCACCATCGTGCCCAACAACGTGCCGCCGCACCGCCCGCAGCCCGAAGCCACCAGCGACCAACGCAGGCATATGCTGGAGCTGGCCATCGCGGATAAGCCGCTGTTTATCCTCGACGATCGCGAACTCAAGCGCGACACGCCGTCATACTCCGCGCAAACCCTGCGCGAGTGGCGCCAGGAGCAAGGGCCAAAACGGTCGCTGGCGTTTATTATTGGCCAGGATTCGCTGCTCACCTTTACCACCTGGCACGACTATGAAAGCATTCTTGATAACGTGCATCTGATCGTTTGCCGGCGCCCGGGCTATCCGCTGACCATGGCGTGCGAGCAGGATCAGCAGTGGCTGGACAAACATCTCACTCATGACGTAGAGCGGATGCATAGCAGCCCGGCGGGCGTTATCTACCTGGCCGAAACGCCGTGGTTTGATATCTCAGCCACCCTGATTCGCCAGCGTCTTGAATCCGGCGAATCCTGCGCGGACATGCTGCCGGAAACCGTACTCGACTATATCCATGAGCAGAAGCTCTACTGCTAGCCTTGCCACAAGGATAGTCTCATAGACTCCTTTCGAGAGGGTCATCATGAAGTTATGGTTAGTTCGTCATGGCGAAACCGAGGCCAACGTCGCGGGCCTCTATAGCGGGCACGCGCCCACTGCGTTAACCGAGCGCGGAATCAAACAAGCGCAAACGCTGGGAAAGCGGCTGAGGGCCGTCCCGTTTCAGCGCGCGTTTTGCAGTGAGCTTGAGCGCACCCAGCGCACGGCCAGCCTCCTGCTGGGCGACCGTGACGTCCCCCGCCAGTCCTTCGCCGCGCTCAATGAAATGTTCTTCGGCGACTGGGAAATGCGCCACCACCGCGATTTACAGCAGGAAGATGCCGAAAACTACGCCGCATGGTGCGCCGACTGGCAGCACGCGGCGCCCACCAACGGGGAGGGCTTCCAGGCGTTTGCCGAACGCGTCCGCGGCTTTACCGTCACCCTCTCTCAGTTTCGGGAACTTGACCATCTGCTTATCGTCGGTCATCAGGGCGTGCTTAGCCTCTTAGTCGCGCAACTTCTGAACATGCCGGATTCGGCGATGTGGCACTTCCCCATCGAGCATGGCGCGTGGAGCCTTGTCGATCTCCAGCCTGATTTCACCACGCTGCGCGTACTAAATAGCCGGGCCGTTTGGCTGGCGGAAGAAGAATTGCGCGCAGACCATTGACAGTGCAAAGCAGGCTGTTATTCTCCGCAGCCAGGCTGCATCCGCCATTTGAACTTTGCAGAAATTGTTTTACAAAAATGGCGATGCAATCATCGGCGATGGATGGGATGATAGCCGCCTTCACCGCCCGTTTATCGACATTTATCCCGACTTTGCCAACAGTTCGGGTATACTGTCAGGCTGTTTATTGTTATCACTCTTCACACACCCAGGGGGAACTCTTGCAGGGTAAAGCACTCCAGGATTTTGTTATCGACAAAATTGATGACCTGAAAGGTCAGGACATCGTAGCCATTGACGTTCATGGCAAATCCAGCATTACAGATTGCATGGTTATCTGCACAGGCACTTCCACGCGCCATGTTATGTCCATTGCCGACCACGTTGTGCAGGAGTCTCGCGCCGCCGGGATGCTGCCGCTGGGCGTTGAAGGCGAAGCCGCCGCGGACTGGATCGTGGTCGATCTCGGCGACGTTATGGTTCACGTTATGCAGGAAGAGAGCCGTCGTCTGTACGAGCTGGAAAAACTCTGGAGTTAGCGCGTGAAGCTGCACCTGGTAGCCGTTGGCACCAAAATGCCGGACTGGGTTCAGACCGGCTTTAGCGAATATCTGCGCCGTTTTCCAAAGGATATGCCGTTCGAACTGGTGGAAATTCCCGCCGGTAAACGCGGCAAAAACGCCGACATCAAGCGCATTCTCGAAAAAGAAGGTGAAATGATGCTGGCGGCTGCAGGCAAAAACCGCATCGTCACCCTGGATATTCCGGGGAAACCTTGGGATACGCCGCAGCTGGCGCGCGAACTGGAACGCTGGAAACAGGATGGCCGCGACGTTAGCCTGCTTATCGGCGGCCCGGAAGGCCTTTCACCCGCCTGCAAAGCGGCGGCGGAACAAAGTTGGTCGCTCTCAACGCTCACCCTACCTCACCCGCTGGTCCGCGTACTGGTGGCCGAGAGTCTGTATCGGGCGTGGAGCATTACCACCAACCACCCTTACCACCGTGAGTAATGATGACCAGGGTAGACTAAGCAGCGAATGAAATTACAGAATTCTTTCCGCGACTATACGGCTGAATCCTCGCTGTTCGTGCGCCGGGCGCTGGTCGCTTTTTTGGGGATTTTGCTGCTTACCGGCGTACTGATCGCCAACCTTTATAACGTGCAAATTGTGCGTTACACCGACTATCAAACGCGTTCAAACGAAAACCGCATCAAGCTGGTCCCGATTCCGCCGAGCCGCGGCATTATCTACGATCGCAACGGCACGCCGCTGGCGCTCAACCGTACGATTTACCAGCTGGAGATGATGCCGGAGAAGGTCGACAACGTTCAGCAAACGCTGGATGCGCTGCGCGATGTTATCGACCTCACCGATGACGATGTGGCGAACTTTAAAAAAGAGCGCGCCCGCTCGCACCGCTTTACCTCTATTCCGGTGAAAGTTAACCTCAGCGAAGTGCAGGTCGCCCGTTTCGCAGTGAACCAGTACCGTTTTCCCGGCGTGGAAGTCAAAGGCTATAAGCGCCGCTACTATCCCTATAACTCCGCCCTGACCCACGTTATCGGCTACGTCTCTAAAATTAACGATAAAGACGTCGATCGCCTGGATAAAGAGGGGAAGCTGGCTAACTACGCCTCCACGCACGATATCGGCAAGCTGGGCATCGAGCGCTATTACGAAGATGTCCTGCACGGGCAAACCGGCTATGAAGAGGTTGAAGTGAACAACCGTGGCCGCGTGATTCGCCAGCTGAAAGAGGTCCCGCCGCAGGCCGGGCGCGATATCTATTTAACGCTCGACCTGAAGCTACAGCAGTACATTGAAACGCTGCTGGCCGGCAGCCGCGCGGCGGTCGTAGTCACCGACCCGCGCACTGGCGCAATCCTCGCGCTGGTCTCGACGCCAAGCTACGATCCCAACCTGTTCGTTGACGGTATTTCCAGCAAAGACTACTCCGGACTCCTCAACGATCCCAATACGCCGCTGGTTAACCGCGCGACTCAGGGCGTTTACCCACCGGCGTCGACGGTTAAGCCATACGTGGCCGTCTCGGCGCTCAGCGCCGGGGTTATTACCCGCAACACCAGCCTGTTTGACCCCGGCTGGTGGCAGCTTCCCGGCTCGGATAAACGCTACCGCGACTGGAAAAAGTGGGGCCACGGCCATCTGAACGTCACCAAAGCGCTGGAGGAGTCGGCCGACACCTACTTCTACCAGGTCGCCTACGACATGGGCATCGATCGCCTGTCGGAGTGGATGGGCAAATTCGGCTATGGCCACTATACCGGCGTTGACCTGGCGGAAGAGCGCTCCGGCAATATGCCGACCCGCGAATGGAAGCTCAAGCGCTTCAAGAAACCGTGGTACCAGGGCGATACTATCCCGGTCGGCATCGGACAGGGCTACTGGACAGCGACGCCTATCCAGATGAACAAGGCGCTGATGATCCTGATTAACGACGGCGTGGTTAAAGTACCGCACCTGCTGCAGAGCACGGTGGAGGACGGCAAACCGGTGCCGTGGGTTCAGCCGCATGAACCGCCGGTCGGCGATATTCACTCCGGTTTTTGGGAAATCGCCAAAGACGGGATGTTTGGCGTAGCCAACCGCGGCAACGGTACCGCGCATAAATACTTCGCCAGCGCGCCGTATAAAATTGCGGCCAAATCGGGTACCGCTCAGGTCTTCGGCCTGAAAGCCAATGAAACCTATAACGCGCACAGAATCGCTGAACGCCTGCGTGACCATAAACTGATGACGGCGTTTGCCCCTTACAACAACCCCCAGGTTGCCGTGGCGATTATTCTTGAGAACGGTGGCGCAGGTCCGGCAGTCGGTACCATTATGCGTCAGATTCTCGATCATATAATGCTGGGTGATAATAACACCAATCTGCCGAGTGAAAACCCGGCGGTAACGGCTGGGGAGGATCAATAATGACTGATAATCCGAATAAAAAATCGCTATGGGATAAAATCCACCTCGACCCCACCATGCTGCTTATCCTGCTGGCGCTGCTGACCTACAGCGCGCTGGTGATCTGGAGCGCCAGCGGTCAGGACATGGGCATGATGGAGCGCAAAATCGGCCAGATCGCCATGGGGATTGTTATCATGATCGTCATGGCGCAAATCCCGCCGCGGGTCTATGAAGGCTGGGCGCCCTATCTCTATATCTTCTGTATTATCCTGCTGGTGGCGGTTGACGCCTTCGGCGCCATCTCCAAAGGGGCGCAGCGCTGGCTGGATCTCGGCATCGTCCGTTTCCAGCCGTCGGAAATCGCCAAAATAGCCGTACCGCTGATGGTGGCGCGCTTTATCAACCGCGACGTTTGCCCGCCATCGCTGAAAAATACCGCTATCGCGCTGGTGCTGATTTTCCTGCCTACGCTGCTGGTCGCCGCGCAGCCTGACCTCGGGACCTCGATTCTGGTCGCCCTGTCCGGTCTGTTTGTCCTCTTTCTGTCTGGCCTGAGCTGGCGTCTGATTGGTATTGCCGTGGTGCTGGTCGCCGCCTTTATTCCCATCCTCTGGTTCTTCCTGATGCATGATTATCAGCGCCAGCGCGTAATGATGCTGCTCGACCCGGAAACCGATCCGCTCGGCGCGGGTTACCACATTATTCAGTCAAAAATCGCCATCGGCTCCGGCGGACTGCGCGGAAAAGGCTGGCTACACGGAACCCAGTCGCAGCTGGAGTTTCTGCCTGAGCGCCATACCGACTTTATCTTTGCCGTCCTGGCGGAAGAGCTGGGGCTGATCGGCGTGCTGATTCTGCTGGCGCTCTATATTCTGCTGATTATGCGCGGGTTGTGGATTGCCGCCCAGGCGCAAACCACCTTTGGCCGGGTGATGGCCGGTGGTTTAATGTTGATTTTATTCGTTTATGTCTTCGTAAATATTGGTATGGTAAGTGGTATTTTACCGGTGGTGGGGGTACCTTTGCCGCTGGTCAGCTACGGGGGCTCTGCCCTAATCGTATTGATGGCCGGGTTTGGTATCGTCATGTCGATCCATACTCACAGAAAAATGTTGTCGAAAAGCGTGTAAGGGGTTCGCGATGCGTAAGCAATGGCTGGGGATCTGCATAGCAGCAGGGCTGCTGGCGGCATGTTCGAGTGAAGACGTTCAACAGAAAACGGTCAGCACTCCACAGCCGGCCGTTTGCAATGGCCCAACGGTGGAGATTAGCGGCGCCGATCCGCAGTACGAAACGCCTAACGCCACGGCGAATCAGGATTATGAACGCGACGGCAAAAGCTACAAAATCGTCCAGGATCCGTCTAACTTCACCCAGGCAGGCTTCGCAGCCATCTACGACGCCGAGCCTAACAGCAATCTGACCGCATCGGGAGAAGCGTTCGATCCCACGCAGCTTACCGCGGCCCATCCTACGCTGCCGATCCCAAGCTACGCGCGGATCACCAACCTGGCGAACGGCCGCATGATCGTCGTGCGCATCAACGATCGCGGGCCTTACGGTAACGATCGCGTGATTTCACTGTCCCGCGCCTCAGCCGATCGTCTGAATACCTCGAACAATACCAAAGTGCGCATCGACCCGATCGTCGTCGCACCGGACGGCTCGCTTTCCGGTCCGGGTATGGCCTGTACCACCGTAGCCAAACAGACCTACGCGCTGCCCGCCCGCCCGAATCTTGACGGCGACAGCGGCGCGGCAATGAGTCAACCCGCGCAAACTGACGTGCACGCCATCAGTAATTCAACGCTGAAGCCGGAAGACGCCACCGGCGCGCCGGTCAACAGCGGCGGTTTCCTCGGCGCCCCGACGCCGCTGAATAATGGCGTGCTGGAAGGCAGCGAGCCTGTCGTTCAAAGCGCGCCAGTTACCGCCCCGGGTTCAGTACAAGGCAGCGTTGCGCCCGCCGTGGCCGCCACCGCTGCCGTAGCGCCTGCCGCAGCGGCCAGCGCCAGCGGCAATTTCGTCGTACAGGTCGGCGCCGTCAGCGACCAGGCCCGCGCGCAGCAGTACCAGCAGCGTCTGAGTCAGCAATTTTCCGTCCCGGGCCGCGTCACGCAAAACGGCGCGGTATGGCGTATTCAGCTCGGCCCATTCAGCAGCAAAGCGCAGGCCAGCACGATTCAACAGCGTCTGCAAAGCGAAGCTCAGCTGCAGTCATTTATTACTCGCGCCAACTAAAGGCATCGCACCCGCCTCCCCTGCTCGTTGCGCATGACAAAGTCATTAACAAAGTCGTGCGCAATGTCGGATGCTGGTTCGTAGTGCGTTTGTTATAGTAAGGCACTTTTTTTAACTCCATCACGGATGCCGTTGTTCAGACCATGAAGACCTCTTTTACCGCTCGCTTACTCGTTACGGCGCTCTCCGTGGCAGCGCTGTCCTCCGCTGCCCGCGCCGATGACCTGAATATCAAAACGATGATCCCAGGCGCCCCGCAGATTGACGCCGAATCCTGGATTCTTATCGATTACAACTCAGGCAAAGTCCTGGCAGAAAACAACGCCGACTCCCGCCGCGACCCGGCGAGCCTGACCAAAATGATGACCAGCTACGTGATTGGTCAGGCCATGAAAGCGGGCAAGTTTAAAGAGTCCGATCTGGTCACCGTGGGTAACGACGCGTGGGCGACCGGCAACCCGGTCTTTAAAGGCTCCTCGCTGATGTTCCTTAAACCGGGTATGCAAGTGCCGGTTTCGCAGCTGATCCGCGGCATCAACCTGCAGTCCGGCAACGACGCCTGCGTGGCGATGGCCGACTACGTCGCCGGCAGCCAGGATGCCTTCGTCAGCCTGATGAACAACTACGTTAACGCCCTTGGTCTGAAAAACACCCACTTCCAGACCGTACACGGCCTGGATGCCGATGGTCAGTTCAGCTCCGCGCGCGACATGGCGCTTATCGGCCAGGCGCTGATCCGCGATGTCCCGAATGAATACACCATCTATAAAGAAAAAGAGTTTACCTTCAACGGTATTCGTCAGCTCAACCGCAACGGGCTGCTGTGGGATAACAGCCTGAACGTCGACGGGATTAAAACCGGCCATACTGACAAAGCGGGCTATAACCTCGTGGCGTCGGCAACCGAAGGCCAGATGCGCCTGATCTCCGCCGTGATGGGCGGCCGCACCTACAAAGGCCGCGAGTCTGAAAGCAAAAAGCTGCTGACCTGGGGCTTCCGCTTCTTTGAAACCGTTAATCCGATTAAAGCCGGTAAAGAGTTCGCTTCTGAGCCCGCCTGGTTTGGCGATACCGATCGCGCCTCGCTCGGCGTGGATAAAGATGTTTATCTGACTATCCCGCGCGGTCGCATGAAAGATCTGAAAGCCAGCTACGTGCTGAATAACGCTGAGCTGCACGCGCCGCTGCAGAAAAATCAGGTGGTAGGCACCATTAACTTCCAGCTGGATGGCAAAACGATCGATCAGCGCCCGCTGGTCGTACTGCAGGAAATCCCGGAAGGCAATTTCTTCGGTAAAATCATTGATTACATTAAATTAATGTTCCATCACTGGTTTGGTTAAAAATCGACCACTTGAAAGTGTGATTTACATCCCCATATACTAGGTATCCTGATAACTCCCACACGTCGTGGGAGTTATTATTTTTTGTTGTAACACCGGAGCTGACATGAAAACCAAACTTAACGAACTGCTTGAATTCCCTACACCATTTACTTACAAAGTAATGGGACAGGCGTTGCCGGAGCTGGTTGACCAGGTGGTTGAAGTGGTACAGCGCCATGCACCAGGTGATTACTCTCCGACGGTAAAACCCAGCAGCAAAGGCAACTACCACTCTGTCTCTATTACCATCAATGCAACCCATATTGAGCAGGTAGAAACCCTCTACGAAGAGCTGGGCAATATTGAAATCGTTCGGATGGTGCTGTAAATCTCTTCCCCTGACCCGGCATCCACGCCGGGTCATTCTCGCTTTCTCGCTGTGATATACTGCCCCACTCAAATCATTCTCTCTCTGCGGAGACGTTGTTTTGCAGCACAATAAAATCCTCATCCGCCAGCTCGGCCTGCAACCTTACGAACCTGTCTCGCAGGCAATGCATGAATTTACCGACACCCGCGACGATGCCACGCTGGATGAAATCTGGCTGGTAGAGCATTACCCGGTGTTCACACAGGGTCAGGCCGGAAAGGCCGAACATGTTCTGGTTCCCGGCGAGATCCCCGTTATTCAGAGCGATCGCGGCGGACAGGTCACCTATCATGGTCCCGGACAGCAGGTGATGTACGTTCTGCTGAACCTGAAACGGCGCAAGCTGGGCGTACGTGAGCTGGTTACGCTGTTAGAGCAAACCGTTGTGAATACCCTGGCGGAGTACGGTATTGAATCGCACCCGCGAGCCGACGCCCCCGGCGTCTACGTGGGCGATCGAAAAATCTGCTCCCTGGGCTTGCGCATTCGCAAAGGCTGCTCATTCCACGGCCTGGCGCTGAATATCAACATGGATCTGTCACCGTTCCTGAGGATTAACCCCTGCGGTTATGCCGGAATGGAGATGACCCAGATGCGCCAGTGGCTGCCCGATGCCCGTACGGAGACCGTGTCTCCACGCCTGGCCGCCAATCTGCTGGCGTTGCTCAACGATCCACCCGCGGAATATCTTCAAGGCCGCTAGCCATCACGTCCCGCTACTGCGGGACGTCACATTTATCCCTCAGGCGCGATTAAGCCTTTATTTTTGCAATCAATTATCACTAATAAAATAATTGTGGCCGCTATAATGGTGCTAATCATCACTAGCGGAAATACAGAGTGGAAGAAAATAACGCTCAGAGCGTACCAACCGAACGAGTTGACGATCGCTACGATCGGCAGATGTTTCGCATTTTGCGCAACATAGACCTCAATTTACTCACTATTTTTGAAGCTGTTTACGTCCATAACGGTATCGTCAACGCGGCAAAAATACTGAATATCACGCCGTCGGCGATTAGTCAGTCCCTGAACAAACTGCGTGCCCTCTTCCCTGACCCGCTCTTTATTCGCAAGGGCCAGGGCGTGACGCCAACGGCCTACGCCACGCATCTGCATAAGCATATCAGCCAGGGGATGGAGGCGTTTCTCAACGCCCTGGATTTAACCGGCAATACGCAGCGGGAACGGGTAATAACCGTTGCCACCTCCCCGGCTATCGGCGCGTTGATCATGCCGGTTATCACCAAAAAGCTGCGGAGCGTCTTTCCCCAGATTTTGCTGCACAACGTCGCCATTACCGACGCGGCCAGCCAGTTAAACCAGCGTCAGGTTGACCTGCTGGTCGATAGCTTCCCCCACAGCGGGCAGGCGATTACGCACCATGTGCTATTTCAGGATAGCGTACATATCTTCTGCCGGGCAGGGCATCCGGTCCTCGCGCTCCCCGCAAACTCAGCAAACCTGAGCCAATATGAATTCGCTCTCCTGCAGCCCGAAGGCCAGCGCTATACGACAATCCTGCGTCACCTGGAGGAGCATCTCGGCGAACGCCGCTATGGTTTCAGCAGCTACAATCTGTTAACTCAAGCAGCCCTGGTCAACGACAGCGATATGCTGGGGCTAATCACTTCCGGAATGTTTTCCCTGGTCGAGAAGATTTGGCCCTTAAAGATGCTCGATTTCCCGCCGCTGCGGGAAGAAAAAATTGATATTGCGCTGCACTATAACAAGCTCAGCGCGCAGGAGCCCTTGCTGAAAGAGATCGTAGAGACGATTCGTCAGGCTTTTTAGCCGATAAGGCACGAGAGGGAAAAGCATAAAACAACAACTATTTTACAATTTGCCCGGCCAGCAGGCTGCTTTATGCCCCGTATCAATGATATACTGCCTGCGTTTAATTCAAAAATAGTTGATAAATGCAACATTTACTTGAATTGATTCGCTTTCCTTCGTCACTCGCAACTGGAACACGCACGCTATGAGTAAACCCATTGTGATGGAACGCGGTGTAAAATACCGCGATGCCGATAAAATGGCCCTTATCCCGGTGAAAAACGTGGCAACTGAGCGTGAAGCTCTGCTCAGAAAACCGGAATGGATGAAAATCAAACTTCCGGCTGACTCGTCCCGTATCCAGGGGATCAAGGCAGCGATGCGTAAGAACGGCCTGCACTCCGTGTGCGAAGAAGCCTCTTGCCCTAACCTCGCGGAATGTTTTAACCACGGAACGGCAACCTTTATGATCCTGGGCGCCATCTGTACCCGTCGTTGCCCGTTCTGCGATGTTGCCCACGGTCGCCCGGTGACGCCGGACGCCAACGAACCGCAAAAGCTGGCGCAAACCATCGCCGATATGGCGCTGCGCTATGTGGTGGTGACTTCCGTGGATCGCGACGATCTGCGCGATGGCGGCGCTCAGCACTTTGCCGACTGCATCAGCGCGATTCGCGAAAAAAGCCCGACGATTAAAATTGAAACCCTGGTGCCGGACTTCCGCGGCCGTATGGATCGTGCGCTGGAAATCCTTCAGGCGACGCCGCCGGACGTGTTTAACCATAACCTGGAAAACGTGCCGCGCCTGTATCGCCAGGTCCGCCCGGGGGCCGACTACAACTGGTCCCTGAAGCTGCTGGAACGTTTTAAAGAAGCCCACCCGGAGATCCCGACGAAATCGGGCCTGATGGTGGGTTTAGGCGAAACCAATGCTGAAATCGTAGAAGTGATGCGCGATCTGCGCCGCCACGGCGTCACCATGCTGACGTTAGGCCAGTATTTACAGCCGAGCCGCCACCACCTGCCGGTACAGCGCTACGTCAGCCCGGATGAGTTCGAAGAGATGAAAGCCGAAGCGATGGCCATGGGCTTTACCCATGCTGCCTGCGGGCCGTTCGTTCGTTCCTCCTATCATGCCGATCTACAGGCCAAAGGCATGGAAGTGAAGTAATCTCTGCCTCGACCGCGGCGTGATATTTTTAGCGCAGCGGTCCGTTCTGCCGATGCGTTTCGTTACCCGCTAAAAATCCCACTCCGGTAACAGTTGGTTGCATCTTTTTCGTCAAAACCCAGTGCAAATAACAAAAGAGGCCGCAGCGCTATCGCTGCAGCCTCTTTGCCGACGCGGTTTATCCCCGCCGGTAGCGAGCCCCCTCGTTCAGGAAACTCGTCGCGAATTACTCTTTATGAGAGAGCTTCTGTGCCGGCGCTTCTTCAGCACTGGTCTTTTTCGCACTGTCATCGTCATCGTTCATGGCTTTTTTAAAGCCTTTGATAGCCGAGCCCAGGTCTCCACCCAGCGTGCGTAACTTTTTGGTACCAAACACCAGGATAATCAGCGCTGCGACTACCAGCAGTTTGGTAATACTAATCTCACCCATAGCTAACCTTCTTCTCTAATACAAGCTGCGAATACGCCATCATACACGCATACAATTAACGGCTATTTGACGCGCGGACACAATAGCAATCTGTAACAAGGTGAATCAAGCCTTGTTTAAAAAAACGTCATAATAATTGCGGTGGCGCAAAGCGGCGATTCTGCAACACCGGCAGACGCTCGCGTACCTGCTGAATATAATCAGCTGAAAGTTCGGCAAAAATCAACTGCGGCCGCTCTCCTGCCCCGGCAAGCGTTGTTCCTAAGGGATCGACAATACGACTCTGGCCGATATTACGCGTCCCGCACTCCCCGGCGGCGACAATATAACAGGTAGTATCCAGGGCCCGCGCCGCCAATAGCGTCGCCCAGTGGTGCTCCTTCAGCGGCCCTTTTACCCACGCGGCGGGCAACACGATGAGCTGCGCACCGCTGAGCGCTAACGACAGCGCCAGCTCAGGGAAACGTAAATCGTAGCAGGTCATCAGCCCGACGCGCATCCCATCCACCTCGATAAGCGGCGGAATCTGCCGCCCGGCATCGACCAGCCGGGACTCCTGGATATTGAAAGCATCATATAGATGCAGTTTCTGATATTGCGCAATAATCCTGCCCTGACGTAGCGCCACCAGCGTATTCGCTGCCCGTCCTTCGCCGGAAGGAATATGCAGGGTCAGCACCGTCGTCAACGCGCTGTTTTCGCTCTCTGCCAGCAAGAGCCGTAGAAAGCCGCCATCAAGGCGCTGGGCGGATTTAACCGATAAGTCCGCATCGCTATCGTCTCGCGCCAGCAGCGCTTCCGGGAGAACCAGAAGCGCAGCCCCCCGCTCCGCGGCCTGACGCATCATGCTCACGCAGGTCTGCGCGTTTTCCGTCCAGTCCGGCGTTACGGCAAATTGTCCGGCAGCAACAAGCATCTTTTCTCTCCCGTCAGGTTAGTCATAGCCAGTGAGGTCTTTCGCGCGCTACACTCGAAGTTTAGTCTCGATCAATAAACAGGGAATGACCGTGTTGCAACTCCTTTTGGCTGTGTTTCTTGGCGGCGGCACCGGCAGCGTTTTGCGCTGGTGGCTGGGTATGAAGTTTAACCCTATGCATCATGCTATCCCCATTGGTACGCTCACCGCTAACCTGCTGGGCGCTTTTATTATCGGCGCAGGGCTGGCATGGTTTAACCGCCTGACGGATATCGATCCTATGTGGAAGCTGCTTATCACCACCGGCTTTTGCGGCGGGCTGACCACCTTCTCCACGTTTTCCGCCGAAGTGGTGTTTCTACTCCAGCAGGGGCGCTTTAGCTGGGCGTTACTCAACGTACTGGTCAACTTGTTAGGCTCATTTGCCATGACGGCCGCCGCGTTCTGGCTGTTTTCACATGCGGCCAGCCGCTAGCCCCTGACCGCAGGCAAAAAAAAACCCGCCATGAGCGGGTTTTTATATTCTACTGACGCGTTGCTTAGATAGGCATTACGTTTGCAGCAGAAGGGCCTTTGGCACCGTTAGTGATTTCGAACTCTACGCGCTGACCTTCAGCCAGAGTTTTGAAACCGTTGGACTGGATTGCAGAGAAATGTACGAATACATCTTTGCTGCCATCTTCCGGAGTAATGAAACCGAATCCTTTGGACTCATTAAACCACTTAACGTTACCTTTAATCTTAGACATCAAAATTACCTTTATATGAAAAAATCGACACTAATACTGTGTCGGGTATCAGTACACCAATTGTGGTACCTTTTGTCCAGCGCAACTTTGCTAAAAAGTGATAAAAGTCTCTATCTTTTTGCACCGGGCTCACGTTAGTCATTGTTTTTCAACAAGACAGTCCGCTTATCTCTTTTATTGCTATAAAAAATCGCATCAAAACTGAATGCGCGCCCAGGCAAAGTAAACGTTTCCGTTGTTATAGGTGCCCGGGATATAGGTCATCTGGAACGTGGCCGGGCCGTAACCGATAGAAGCCAGAGGCAGCACGACCGGAATCGGGATGTAGTTCCAGTTATCGCGCGCCGTCACGCCAAGCGTATAGCCTAAACCCAGATGGAAATTATCGTCTGCTAAGGGACGCCAGGTTTTCTCCCAGCCATAGCCGCCGATAGGCTCCCACTTATTATAAGAGTCTTTAAAGGCCATCAAATAGATGCCATGCCAGTTCCCTTTATCATCCCAGCGCGAGACGCCGAAGCCGGCGCCCCAGGGACGTTCGTTGTAGCGGTCCGTTTTCTCTTTGTCATAGGCGAAACGGGCGTGCCAGGTCACCGCGGGGATATAAAGATCATAGTGCTCAGGCTCACTCCAGGTCTGCGCGACGTTATCGCTCAGCGTATTGTAGCCGTCGCGAAGCGTCGAACTAAACGAAGCATTAGCGGAGGTGGATGATAGCAGCAGGCCCAGGCATCCCAGAAACAACCCTATAAATCGACGTCGCATTACACTTTTCTCTTACCAGTATCATTTTTAAAGCGGAGTAAGATAACAAAGATAATCTTAATACTACCTTAACGGTATTAGGCAAACTCTTGATTTATCCGGTGCAAAAAATCTGAAAATCTCTCGCGTCCAGGCTTTGACCGGGCGGGCATGTTACTGCCTGACAGGGATTCTCATCGATTTATTGATTTGCGTCAGCGAGTTTTGCCCGTTTTTTAGGCACATTCCCTCACTAAATTTTTTCTTCGCTTCATTTATTAGTAGATTCTTTGGGTTAATGGTTTAGGGGTAAAAGAATGCTTACGCTAGTAGAGATCCTGATTGGGATTGTGGTCATTGTGGGCGTCGCCCGCTATATCATTAAAGGCTATTCCGCCACCGGCGTGCTGTTCGTCGGTGGCTTAGTATTACTCATCGCCAGCGCGCTGATGGGGCATAAGGTTTTACCAGGCGACGCAAAGAGCACCGGTTATTCTGCAACCGATATTGTTGAATATATTAAGATACTGCTGATGAGCCGCGGCGGCGACCTCGGCATGATGATCATGATGCTCTGCGGTTTCGCGACTTATATGACGCACATCGGCGCCAATGACATGGTGGTGAAGCTGGCGTCAAAACCGCTGCGCTTCATTAACTCCCCCTATCTACTGATGATCGCCGCTTATTTCGTTGCCTGCCTGATGTCGCTGGCCGTCTCCTCCGCTACCGGTCTGGGAGTACTGCTGATGGCGACACTGTTCCCGGTGATGGTCAACGTGGGCATCAGCCGCGGCGCTGCCGCCGCTATCTGCGCTTCTCCGGCGGCGATTATTCTCTCCCCCACTTCCGGGGATGTCGTGCTGGCCGCCAAAGCCGCCGAAATGCCGCTGATTGACTTTGCCTTTAAAACCACGCTGCCCATTTCTATTGTGGCCATTATCAGCATGGCGATCGCTCACTTTTTCTGGCAGCGCTACCTGGATAAAAAAGAAAACGTCGCCCATGAAATGCTCGATGTAAACGAGATAACCACGACCGCCCCCGCTTTCTACGCCATTCTGCCGTTTACGCCGATAATCGGCGTACTGATTTTCGACGGCAAATGGGGCCCGGAGCTGCACATCATCACCATTCTTGTGCTCTGCATGCTGCTGGCGGCGGTTCTGGAATTCTGCCGCGGCTTTAACACTAAAAATGTGTTCAATGGCCTGGAAGCGGCGTATCGCGGCATGGCTGACGCGTTTGCCGGTGTGGTGATGCTGCTGGTGGCCGCCGGCGTCTTTGCTCAGGGGCTGAGTACCATTGGCTTTATTAACGGTCTGATCTCTATCGCCACGTCGTTCGGCTCCGCCAGTATCATTCTGATGCTGGTGCTGGTCATTCTGACCATGCTGGCGGCGATGACCACCGGTTCCGGTAACGCCCCCTTCTATGCTTTCGTTGAGATGATCCCGAAGCTGGCGCACTCTTCCGGCATCAATCCGGCTTATCTCTCGATCCCGATGCTGCAGGCATCTAACCTTGGCCGAACCATTTCTCCGGTCTCCGGCGTGGTGGTCGCCGTGGCCGGGATGGCAAAAATTTCGCCGTTCGAAGTGGTGAAACGGACCTCTGTCCCGGTGCTGGTTGGTTTGTTAGTGGTGATTATCGCCACCGAAGTTCTGGTTCCCGGCAGCGCAATCCGCTAACGCTGAAACCGTGTGAAAAGGCGCCTGTTGGCGCCTTTTTTATGCTTTAATAACTCAATGTTATCAATGACCATTTGTCATCAGGAATAAAAATGTTCAGGAAGGATTTCGTTGCCATTGCCCTTTTGCTCAGCGCCGCCCAGGTCAGCGCAGATCCGCTGATCGCCACACAATACGGTGATTTTGACCGCTACGTGCTGGCTCTCTCCTGGCAAACGGGGTTCTGCCAAAGTATGCAAGACCGCAACCGCAGCGAACCGGAAGAGTGCCGCCTGCAGCAGGAACTCAGCAATAAAGCCGATTTTCTCACCGTTCACGGCCTGTGGCCGAGCCTGCCAAAATCTATTGCCGCGCGCGGGGTGGACGAGCGCCGCTGGATGCGCTTTGGCTGTGCGACCCGCCCTGTTCCCAATATGCCGGAAGCAAAAGCCGGGCAAAAATGTCGGGCGGCTGAAACCGGGCTCTCGCTGGAAATGGCCAATAAGCTTAACGGCGTGATGCCGGGTTCGGGCGGTAACTCATGTCTCGAACGTTATGAATACGCCAAGCATGGCGTTTGCTTTGGTTTCGATCCTGACAACTATTTCGGCACCATGGTGCGCCTGAACGGCGAGATCAAACAGAGCCATCTGGGCGCCTTCCTGGCCAGGCACTATGGGCAAACCGTTAGCCGGGATGACTTCAACGCCGCGGTTGCTGAAGCCTATGGAAAACAGAACGTCAGGGCTTTCAAGTTAACCTGCAACGGCAACCCAGCCTATCTGACTGAGATGCAAATCTCCATCAAAGCCGCGGCCATTAATGCCCCTCTCTCCGCTGATTCATTCTTACCCCAACCCCATCCGGGGAACTGCGGTAAGCAATTTCTGCTGGATAAAGCCGGCTAGATTTCATACAACTTCGCTATGGTTCGTTGATGAATGTGCGTTTAATCACTTCAAACCACCAGCAAGTCTCAGTATGATGAGAGGACATTAACCCTTGCCATTTTCGGTGAGGGTTTTCTTTTACGGACAGGTTCCTGGATAACATGGAGTATGAGATGACCAGACCCGCAATTATCATTAATGAACTGGATGCAGAACGCATCGACAGGCTGCTGGAACAACCGGCTTTCGCCAACTCACCGGTAGCGGACGCGCTGAATGACGAGCTCGACCGCGCGCAGATGCTGGCCCCGGAAGCCATGCCGCATGATGTTGTCAGCATGAATAGCCAGGTCAGATTTCGCGATTTAACCACCGGTGAAGAGCGCATCCGCACGCTGGTTTTCCCGGCGCAGGTCACGGATAGCGCCACCCAGCTTTCGGTGATGGCGCCGGTTGGCGCAGCCCTGCTGGGCCTCAAAGTCGGCAGCACCATTCACTGGGAATTACCGGGCGGCACCTCAACGCACCTTGAAGTGCTGGAATTGCTGTATCAGCCGGAGGCCGCTGGCGATTTCCACCGTTAATCTCCCCGCTGCCTGAAGCGTTTCGCGCTTTATCCAGAGGATGTGACTGCATCCTCTTTCTGCATCTTTCGCTCTTCTCCTCTCTTTTGACAAACTTTTACGCCGCCCTCGTACCGTTCTGACAATTTTGCGACCTGAATGGCACAATACTTTCCTATAATGTGTTGATATAAAAGCAGACGAACAAGGAGGAATGCATATGTATAAAACCATCATTATGCCCGTTGATGTCTTTGAAATGGAGTTAAGCGATAAAGCCGTTCGCCATGCGGAGTTTTTAGCCCAGCAGGACGGGGTTATCCATCTTCTCCACGTACTGCCCGGTTCATCAAGCTTCACGATGAGTCGTTTTACCGCCGATCTGCGCCGCTTTGAAGAGCATTTGCAGCATGAAGCAGAAACGCGCCTGAAAACGATGGCCGGCCATTTCAGCATTGACCCGTCGCGAATCAAAATGCACGTCCGCTTTGGCAACGTGCGCGATATGGTCAATGAACTGGCCAATGAAATTAAAGCCGATGTGGTGGTGATAGGCTCCCGCAACCCTTCAATCAGCACCCATCTGCTGGGTTCCAACGCCTCGAGCGTGATTCGCCATGCGCATATTCCGGTGATGGTGGTCAGGTAGCGGCAGTAAGGTAAAAAAAGAGGCTACCCCAGGGTAGCCTCTTTGCTGTGCAGGTTTGGTCTTACTTTATTATGAATTATGCAGTCTTAGTGCGAATCAGGTAATCGAACGAGCTCAAGGACGCCTTCGCACCTTCGCCGGTGGCGATAATAATCTGTTTGTACGGAACGGTCGTGCAGTCGCCGGCAGCGAAAACGCCCTTCACGTTGGTTTCACATTTCGCATCAATGATGATTTCACCCATGCGGTTGCGCTCAATCGCGCCTTCCAGCCAGTTGGTATTCGGCAGCAGACCGATCTGCACGAAGATCCCCGACAGCGCCACGTGATGCTCATCGCCGCTCACGCGGTCGCGGTACTGCAGGCCAGTGACTTTGCTACCGTCGCCCACCACTTCCGTGGTCTGCGCGTTGAGAATGATATCGACGTTTTTCAGGCTGCGGACTTTATCCTGCAGAACCTGGTCGGCCTTCATTTCCGGCGCGAACTCCAGCAGAGTAACATGTTCAACTACGCCAGCCAGATCGATTGCCGCTTCCACACCGGAGTTACCGCCGCCGATAACCGCCACGCGCTTGCCTTTAAACAGCGGGCCGTCGCAGTGCGGGCAGTAGGTCACGCCCTTGGTACGATACTGATCCTCACCCGGCACGTTCATGTTACGCCATTTCGCGCCGGTGGCAATGATAACGCTACGCGCTTTCAGCACCGCGCCGGAGGCGGTCTCAACCTGATGCAGGCCGCCTTCAACCGTCGCCGGGATCAGTCTGGAGGCGCTCTGAGAATCGATCACATCAACATCGTATTCGCTGACGTGCGCTTTTAATGCGCCAGCCAGTTTCTGGCCTTCCGTTTTGGGTACGGAAATATAGTTTTCAATATCAACGGTATCCAGCACCTGGCCGCCAAAGCGTTCACCCATCAGGCCGGTACGAATGCCTTTACGCGCGGAGTAAACGGCTGCCGCTGCGCCGGACGGGCCGGAGCCAACGATTAAGACATCATAGGCTTCACGTTTATTCAGCTCTTCCGCCGCGCGTTTTTCCGCGCCGGTATCCACTTTGGCAACGATTTCCGTCAGCGTCATGCGACCCTGACCAAATTCCTTACCGTTCATAAATACCGCCGGTACGCCCATCACGTTGCGTTCGGTGATTTCATTCTGATACGTTCCGCCGTCAATCGCCGTGTGCTTGATGCGCGGGTTCAGTACCGCCATCAGGTTCAGCGCCTGAACCACATCCGGGCAGTTATGGCATGAAAGCGAATAGTAGGTTTCGAATTCAAAATCACCGTCGATATTGCGGATCTGCTCCAGCAGGGTCTGCGCTTCTTTTGACGGATGACCGCCGGTCCACAGCAGAGCCAGAACTAAAGAGGTGAATTCATGTCCCAGCGGAGAGCCGGCAAAGCGCGGCCCCTGGCTGGAGCCGGGATTGGTAATCAGGAATGACGGCTTACGCACCGCCAGGCCGTTATCTTCTTTAAAGGTGACTTTATCTGACAGTTCAGCAATTTCAGCCAGCAGTTCCCTGATTTCTGCCGATTTAGCGCCGTCATCCAGCGTGGCAATCAGCTCAACAGGTTTGGTCAGCTTCTCAAGATAAGCCTTGAGCTGGGTTTTCATGTTGGTGTCGAGCATTTTTATCTCCTGGGCTTAAAACATCATCATGCAAGCGGCCTCGTTCAGGCAGCCTGAATACGCTTGCATCATGGTGTTGGAATAAAACGGGCGCAGATGCGCCCAGATATTACTACGCAATTTCCTAAGCATTTCGCGCAAGAGCAAGGCGGCTAGCCTGAGAATCCCCGGAAGCTTACCTCAGTAAGTGACCGGGGTGAGCAGGCGACGCCAACGCAGCAATTGCGTGAAAGGAGACGGAAATTTAGATTTTGCCGACCAGGTCCAGAGACGGAGCCAGAGTCGCTTCACCTTCTTTCCATTTAGCCGGGCACACTTCGCCTGGGTGAGAAGCTACGTACTGAGCTGCTTTGATTTTACGCAGCAGGTCAGACGCGTCGCGGCCGATACCTTCAGCGGTAACTTCGATAGCCTGGATGATACCCTGCGGGTCAACAACGAAGGTGGCACGATCTGCCAGGCCTTCATCTTCACGCATGTTGTCGAAGTTACGGGTCAGGGCGCCAGTCGGGTCGCCGATCATCGCGTATTTGATTTTCGCGATGGTTTCAGAGCTGCTGTGCCACGCTTTGTGGGTGAAGTGAGTGTCGGTAGAGACGGAGTAAACGTCTACGCCCAGCTTCTGCAGTTCTTCGTAGTGGTCTGCCACATCGCCCAGTTCGGTCGGGCAAACGAAGGTGAAGTCAGCCGGGTAGAAGAAGAAGACGCTCCAGCGGCCTTCAGTATCTTTCTCGGTAACTTCGATGAATTCACCGTTTTTGAACGCCTGGTTTTTGAAAGGTTTGATTTTGGTATTAATTAAGGACATCTATACTTCCTCCGTGTTTTCGTTGAGGTCTAAGTTAACGAATTTTTCCTGACTCGACCAATGCGTTTGCATTATCGAATCAATAAGCGTTATCTAACAACCGGAACAAGACAACTTTGTGAACCTGTCAACGCGATGGCAATCTTCTACCGCGTTTCGCATTATATGCGCTGAAAAGTAAAAAGGCCGCCCTAGCAGGCGGCCCCGTTACCTGAAACACCCGCAGGTAGGTTCAGCGCCAGTAGCTGGCAGTGTGTTGCGCTCTACACCTTAATGTAACAGCTAAGGGATTACATCACCCGCTGAACGAAAGGGCAATCCGCGCGGCGGCAGGTCTTACCTATGGCTGTAATAGGTTTTACCGCTAGCCCTACTTTTCCCGGTGTTTTCACCGGGCATCATCATGTCGAAACGCCCGTTCTTTCTGACATGTTTCCCGCGTTAGCGCGATGCAGACGGTCACCACTGCCGCTCTTCCAATTGCCATACTTGCCCGCAGGACCAGCGAAAGCCGGAGAATAAAAATATTTAATTACCGCCCGCGGTTGATGAACACCCTCAGTGCCACACGCGGATCAGTAATTTATAATATGAATAACCCAATAGACTTCAACAAGCGTTCGGGCTTCCCCTTAAAGAAAAACTACAGATGATAAGCGGGGCAAGATAAGTATTTATAAATGACCTCCTCCCCTGCCTTCAGCGGTACACAAAAGGATCTGGTAGAATGCGCAACGCTGGTATATATTTAGATAAACTTAATAACAGCGCCTGCATTAAATAATAAGAAACAAATATTCACACAATGAATATAATACAGACATATAGTCACCTATTTTCCATACCGCCAGCTTAACAGGACGTTGATAATGGCTAATCTTTACGATCTCAAGAAATTTGATCTGAACCTACTCGTTATTTTCGAATGCATTTACCAGCATTTGAGCATCAGTAAAGCGGCGGAAACGCTATTCATTACGCCTTCTGCCGTCAGTCAGTCGCTACAGCGGCTACGCACCCAGCTGAATGACCCGCTATTCGTTCGTTCAGGTAAAGGAATTACGCCTACCACCGTCGGGGTTAATCTCCACCATCATCTTGAAAAAAATCTTAATCAATTAGAACAAACTATTTATCTCACCAATCGTTCTGAATTAAAGAAACGTCTGGTTGTTTATGCGCCGCAGCTTTTTATTACCCCTAAAACAACCAGCCTGATCCATATGTTATTAGATGATTCAAACCTTCACGTTGAACATCATGACCTGCTGGCGTCAGGAGAGTCGGTAGAAAGCCTGCTGGCCTACCGTAAAGCCGACCTGATATTCAGCACCACCCCCCTGTCATCGCGAGCCACGGTGTGTAAACGTATCCAGGAGCTGGACATTTCACTGGTTTGTAGCGAAAATCATCCACGGCTGGCATTGCTAACAACGACGAAAGCCATACTGCAGGAGCGCTTTACTTATTATATTTGTAACGATCAGGGAACGAAGTCTTTTCAAAGCCAGGCTGCCGGCATACTTTCTGATAGAAAAATTTCTTTCAGTAGCGACTCATACACCGCTATCCTTAATGTTATTCAGCAAACTGATATTATTGGTTTTGTGCCTACCTGTATTTTAGAGCACATCAGTTTCCATAATAAATTTAAAATTATAGAGGCGCCATTTAAGATCCCCTCCATCGCTATTTATATGATTTACAATCGGGTAAACCTTGACGACCCGAACTTTGCAAACTTTATCGACGAGTGCGAAAAGAATAATATTATTGAATAATTTAAGCCATTTGATTTAATTGATGAATGATAACTAATCGCTTGATTAAGAAATAAATATGATATAAGTACACAGTATCTTTAAGAATTAAAGGAATAATGGCTGTGTCTTTTATAAAACTTCCATTACCCGAGTCCGTTCTGCAGGCCAGTCAGCAGCGAATAGAATGGGTAATGGAAAACTTCTCCCGTATTTGCGTCTCTTTTTCTGGCGGTAAAGATTCTACAACCATGCTGCATCTCACGGCGCAGCAGGCCCGCCGTACAGGCAAAAAGATTTGCGTCCTGTTTGTCGACTGGGAAGCGCAGTTCTCCTGCACCATTGCGCATTGTGAAAAGATGCGCGCAGAGTATCGCGACGTTATTGAGCAATTTTTCTGGGTCGCGTTGCCTCTCACCACGCAGAACTCTCTGACCCAATATCATCCCGAATGGCAGTGCTGGGAACCCGGCGCGCGCTGGGTGCGCCAACCGCCAAAGGACGCGATTACCGATCCCGGCTTTTTCCCGTTTTATCAATCGGGCATGAGTTTTGAAACGTTCGTTCGCGAATTTGCCGATTGGTTTTCGCGAAATCGTCCCGCGGCGATAATGATCGGCATCCGCGCCGATGAATCGTTAAATCGGTTTATCACCATCTCCTCGCAGCGCAAGCTTCGCTTCGCCGACGATAAACCCTGGACCACCTCCGCGCCGGGCGGACACGCGTGGTACATCTACCCTATCTACGACTGGAAAACCGCCGATATCTGGACCTGGTTCGGTAAAAGCGGCCTTTCCTACAACCCGCTCTATAACCTGATGTATCAGGCGGGCGTTCCGCTGCGCTATATGCGTATCTGCGAACCCTTTGGCCCGGAGCAGCGCCAGGGGCTGTGGCTCTACCATGTGCTGGAGCCTGAACGCTGGGCCGCCATGTGCCAGCGCGTCAGCGGCGTCCACTGCGGCGGGGTCTACGCCGGTCACGATAATCAGTTCTATGGCCATCGTAAGCTGGATAAACCCGCGCATCATACCTGGAAAAGCTTCGCCCTGTTTTTACTCGACAGCATGCCGGAGAAAACGGCGGAACATTACCGCAATAAAATCGCCGTCTATCTTCACTGGTACCAAAAAAAGGGAATGATGGATATTCCGGACACGCAACCGGCGGATATTGGCTCGAAAGACGTCCCGTCCTGGCGGCGCATCTGTAAGGTTCTGTTGAACAATGATTACTGGTGCCGCCAGCTCTCTTTCAGCCCGACCAAAGCGACGCAATATAAACGCTATCGCGAACGGATGAATAAAAAGCGCCAGCAATGGGGAATACTATGCAACGACAATTAATCCAGGATCTCGAACGCTATCTACAATCGCTGGAAGATGAAGAGGAAAAGATTACTGCGCTTAACGCCTTTCGCCAGATTCTGCATGAATATAGCCCCTTCAAATCACAACCGGTTGACTGCGTATTGTGGGTAAAACAGGACGCCGTTTTGCCTAATGATTACAACCCAAATAACCTTGCTCCACCGGAAAAACGCCTGCTGTTCACCTCGCTGGAAACGGACGGCTTCACGCAGCCCATTGTGGTAGTGAAACAGGATCAGGAGCGCTATTCCATTATCGACGGTTTTCACCGTCATGAGCTGGCGAGCGGCAGAGCGGCGCTGAAAAAACGGCTGAAAGGCTACCTTCCCGTCACCTGCCTGGAAAAGAGCAGCCCCGGGCGTGATTCTCTGATGGCCGCCACCATCCGCCACAACCGGGCGCGCGGACGTCATCAGATTCATGCGATGTCGGAAATCGTCCAGGAGCTGGCGCATCTCGGCTGGTGTGACGAGAAAATCGGCAAAGAGTTAGGGATGGACTCAGACGAAGTATTGCGCCTGAAGCAAATCAACGGCCTGGTGGAGATGTTCGGCGACCGTCAATTTTCTCAGGCGTGGACCGTTAAATAACTACAGACGACACAGTCGTTCCGCCGCAGCCAGCAGCGTGGCTGGCTGTTTGGCGAAGCACAGGCGTATCAGCTTATGCGGGAACGGATCGGCGCAGAACACCGACAGCGGGATCGCCGCAACGCCGATCTCGGTGGTGAGCCAGCGGCAGAAGTTGACATCATCCAGATCGGAGACCGCGCTGTAGTCCGCCAGCAGGAAGTAGGTCCCTTCGCAGGGCAAAATTTCCAGACGGCTGGCGCGCAGCGCATCAATAAACAGGTCCCGCCGCTCGCGGTAAAACGCCGGCAGCTGGCGATAGTGCTCTGGCTCGCTGCGCAGCATATCGGCAATCGCCAGCTGAGCGGGCGTATTGACGGCAAAAGTCAGATACTGATGCACTTTACGCAGCTCGGCGCTAATGGCGGCAGGCGCCACGCAGTAGCCCACCTTCCAGCCGGTCATATGAAAGGTCTTGCCAAACGAAGAGACCGCCACCGCCCGCTCGCGCAGCTGCGGATGCGCCAGCACGCTGGCATGCCCTTCGGCGGCAAAGCAGATATGTTCGTAAACCTCATCGCTCAGCACATAGATTTCACGATCGGCAATCGCCTGCCACAGCGCGGCAAAATCTTCCCGCTGCCATACCGTCGCTGACGGGTTGTGCGGCGTATTGAGGATAACCAGCCGGGTTTTGTCGCTGAGGCTCGCGGCGAACTGCTGCCAGTCAACGCGAAAATGCGGCGGCTGGAGAGCAATGCGCTTCAGCACGCCGCCCGACAGCTCAATCGCCGGGGCGTAGCTATCATAGCTAGGGTCAAAGCAAATGACTTCGTCGCCGGAACGTACCAGCGCGGTAATCGCCGCATAGAGCGCTTCCGTCGCGCCGGCGGTAACGGTCACGTCGCTGTTGGCATCGGGACGGTAGCCGTACAGCTCTTCCGTTTTATCGACGATGGCGTCGCGTAGCGCGGCCACGCCGGTCATCGGCGCGTACTGATTCGCCCCCTGCGCCACGTGATGCGCCAGACGCTCCTGCAGATAGCGCGGACCATCGAAATCCGGGAACCCCTGCGACAGGTTAATCGCCTGATGCTGCTGGGCCAGAGCGCTCATTTGGGTAAAGATCGTGGTGCCCAGTGAAGGAAGTTTACTCTCAGGAATCAGTGGCTTATTGCTCATTCTTTTTGTACCGTCTGTGATGCTGTTGTTGAAGCCACTATAACACGATGTTAATATTTGGCAATCAAGACGCTTAGACGTCTAAATGATAATGTTATTTCGCTTATGCTTATGAGTGGAAAACAGCGAGCAGCACAACGCCACCGTCAGCACGACCTACCGCTCACTCTGGAGAACTCATGATCCGCGCTATCGTGACCGATATTGAAGGCACCACCAGCGACATTCGCTTCGTCCACAACGTCCTGTTCCCGTACGCTCGCGAACGCCTGGCCGGCTTCGTGACCGCCCAGCAGTTTGTCGATCCGGTAAAGACCATTCTCGATAACCTGCGCGAAGAGATCGCCCAACCGGCGGCCAGCGTCGAGCAGCTTATTGCTACCCTGTTCGCCTTTATGGATGAAGACCGCAAATCCACCGCCCTCAAGGCGCTCCAGGGGATTATCTGGCGCGAAGGCTACGTCAATGGCGACTTCACCGGCCACCTGTATCCTGACGTCCTGCCGTCGCTGGAAAAATGGAAGTCACAGGGTATTGATTTATATGTATATTCCTCAGGCTCTGTCGCCGCGCAGAAATTGTTATTTGGCTACAGCGACGAAGGTGATATTACTCATCTGTTTAACGGCTATTTCGATACCCTGGTAGGCGCCAAGCGCGAAGCGCAGTCCTACCGCAATATTGCTGAGCAGCTGGGACAGCCTCCTGCCGCCATCCTGTTCCTGTCCGATATCCATCAGGAGCTGGATGCCGCCGAAGAGGCCGGCTTCCGCACCCTACAGCTGGTGCGCGGCGACCGTGACCCGGCCAGCCACCATCCGCAGGTTCAGCGTTTTGACGATATTCATCCGGAGCAGATCCCAGCATGAGCGCATTAACCATTTTTTCCGTGAAAGACCCGCAAAACTCTCTCTGGCACAGCACGAACGCCGAAGAGATCCAGCAGCAGCTCAACGCCAAAGGCGTCCGCTTCGAGCGCTGGCAGGCCGACCGCGATTTAGGCGCGGCGCCAGCCTCAGAAACGGTTATTGCCGCCTATCAGCATGCGATTGATAAGCTGGTGGCTGAGAAGGGTTACCAGAGCTGGGACGTGATCAGCCTGCGTGCGGATAATCCGCAGAAAGAGGCGCTGCGGGAAAAATTCCTCAACGAGCATACCCACGGGGAAGACGAAGTGCGCTTCTTCGTCGAGGGGGCCGGCCTGTTTTGCCTGCATATTGGCGACGAGGTATTCCAGGTGCTCTGTGAAAAGAACGACCTGATTTCCGTTCCGGCGCACACGCCGCACTGGTTTGATATGGGCTCGGAGCCCAACTTCACCGCCATCCGCATCTTCGACAACCCGGAAGGCTGGATTGCCCAGTTTACCGGCGACGATATCGCCAGCGCCTACCCGCGGCTGGCGTAACGCCGCGATTCAACGGGTGAACAGGCTTATCATCACTCTCAAGGCGCTTTCCCGGAGGCGGCGCGTAACGCGCCTGTCCGGGCTACCCGACCCGCAAACGGCGATAATCCTGTAAGCCGGGCAAGGCGCCAGCCGCCGCCTGGCGATTCTCTGCGCCTAAGCGCCAATAAACCTCGGCGGGTCGAAAGCGGTCACCGGCGGTAGCGCGTCCCGCCACGGCGCGATCTCCACCCAGCAGCTTTGGGCGCTGCAACCCTGCCCCAGCCGCGAGCTGCCGCGATCCTCGGTTAACACGTTGGGATTGCCGTGCTTATCCAGCGAGCCTTTTTCATTCGGGTCCAGCGGATCGTACCAGGCGCCGGTCGACATCTGCACCACTCCCGGCAAAATCTGCTCGCTGAGGTGCACCCCGGCAAGAATGGCTCCCCGGGCGTTATAAACCTTGACCACGCTGCCTTCGCTGATGCCCCGCGCCTGCGCATCCTGCGGATGCATCCACAGCGGCTCGCGCCCCTGAATTTTCGTCGCCCGGCTCACGCTGCCGTGATCGTACTGGCTGTGCAGGCGGGTGCGCGGCTGGCTGGAGAGCAGATGCAGCGGCCAGCGCGCCGCCTCCTGCCGCTGCCAGGCCGCCTCCTGCTCATCCCACCACGGGTGGCCGGGACACTCGCGATAGCCAAACCCGGCGATGGTTTCGGAAAAAAGCTCGATCTTGCCGGAAGGCGTAGAGAGCGGATAGCGCTGCGGGTCGGCGCGAAAATCCGCCAGGAAAACCTGCGGTTTCTCCGGCGCGCTGTATTCCAGCACCCCCTGCCGCCAGAATTCATCAAACGACGGCAGCGCGATCCCCTCTTCCCGCGCGCGCGGCCGCGACGCTTCGTAGATCTCCCGCAGCCACTGCCCGGCGTCGCGCCCCTCGCTAAAGCGCTCGCCGCAGCCCAGCCGCTCGGCAAGGTCGCAGAAGATGGCGTAATCATCGCGCGCTTCGCCTACCGGCGGGATCTGCGCGCTCATGGCGATCATAAAACCGTCGTGACCGCCGCTGCCGATATCTTCCCGCTCCAGCGACGTGGTGACCGGCAGAACGATATCGGAAAATTTGGCCTGCGCGGTCCAGAACTGTTCATGAACGACCACCGTTTCCGGCCGCCGCCAGGCTTCACACAGGCGGTTAATATCCTGATGATGATGAAACGCGTTGCCGCCGGCCCAGTAGACGAGGCGGATGTCGGGATAGCGCAGATGCTGGCCGTCAAACTCGTATGCCTCGCCCGGATGCAGCAGCATATCGGAAAGGCGCGCCACCGGAATCACCTGGTTTACCGCGTTCTCTCCGGCGGGAAGGCGCGGCCCGGAAAAGGCCTTACGCGCCGCCCCCGCCAGATTGGTGCAGGCGTAGCCAAACCCCAGTCCTCCGCCCGGCGTACCGATTTGCCCCAGCAGCGCGGTGAGCGCCACCGTCGCCCAGTAGGCCTGCTCGCCCTGGCGCGCCCGCTGAATCGACCAGGAGATATTGACCATCGTGCGCTGGCTGGCCATCTCGCGCGCCAGCGCGGCAATCCGCTGCGCCTCAATACCGGTTATCGCCGCCGCCCACTCCGGCGTTTTTGCGACGCCATCGCTCTCCCCCATCAGGTAGGCACGATAGGGCGCGAAACCCACGGTATGGCTGGCGATAAAACCCCTGTCGTAGAGGGATTCGTTAATCAGCACATAACAGAGCGCGAGCAGCAGCGCGGTATCGGTTCCCGGACGAACCGCAAGCCACTCGGCGCTCTCCACGGCGCTCAGGTCATTACGCACCGGGCTGATATTGATAAAGCGCGTCCCCTGCGCCTGCATCTTTTCCAGCCAGTATTTCAGCATATGGTCGTTGGCGCCGCCGCCGTTGACCTGCGCATTACGCAGCGGCAGGCCGCCGAATGCGACAAACAGCTGGCATTCGCGCGCCAGCTCGGAAAAGTGGGTGTGCTGGCGGTGCAGCGGGCTCAGCGGCCCGAGAATATGCGGCAGGATGCGCTCGCCCGCCGCGCTGCTGTAGGTGTTGGTGCTGGCGGTATAGCCGCCGAAGCACTTGAGGAAGCGGTGCAGCTGGCTTTGCGCGTGGTGAAAACGGCCGGCGCTGGCCCAGCCGTAGGAGCCGCCGAAAATCGCCTCATTGCCGCAGCGCGCTTTGACCGAATTCAGTTCGCGGGCCAGTAAATCGAGCGCCACCTCCCAGCTCACCTCAACAAACGGCTCTTTGCCGCGCCCCTCGCGCGAAGCCGGGCCATTTTGCAGGTAACCCGCGCGCACCGCCGGACGGCGAATGCGCGTCTCGCTGGTGACCGCATCGGGGAGCGACTGACCAATACGTGAGGGATTTTTATCCCAGGGCACCGGCGTCACCGCCTCAATGTTGCCGTCACGGGCCTGGACCTGCCAGGTTCCCCAGTGCATTACGGTCAGATTATGTTGTTTTTTCATCTTGCCTGTTTTCTTCTCACCCGATAAAGGCCGCCATAATAAAGCGTGCGAATCCTGGGAATAAAATACGTATCACCATACAATCTGCTGCTGAGAAAGGATTTTCCACGCAGAATAGTTCTACGCTATTCCGGGATGCGATATATTACAGCGACAGAATAATTTTAATTAAGCAGCAATCTTTATTTGAATAAATAAGAGTTGCAAGCAAATTAAGCCCACAAAATAAAAAGGGATTAAGCTGCATCATGAAATATTTTCAGGTTACAGATAACAAATTTACGTTTTCCTCAGGCAAATCTGCGATATAACATCGTTAATATACCCTAAATAATTCAAGTTTCAGGAAGGCGGCAAGTAAGAGAGTCCCGATGAGCTTACTCAAGTAAGTGATTCGGGTGAACGCACGTAGCCAACGCACATGCAACTTGAAGTATAACAGGTATAACTTAGACATATTTTGTATTTGAGATTGTGTGGCTGTTGTTGTCATGCTACTGCTCCGCACAGCCACCTCCATCACAGGACCATAATAAGAATGTCGCAGAAAATGAAATTATTGCCCATCGCGCTGGGCCTGCTCTCGCTCGCCTCCGTCAACGCTCTGGCGGCGGATGCCTTATCACTTCAGGGGAAAACTATCGGCGTCGCCGTGGTCGGGACGCAGCACTTCTGGGATCGTGAAGCCTATAAGGGTGCGACCGAAGAGGTAGAGAAACTGGGGGGTAAAGTGATCGGCGTCGATGGCGGCCGCGATAACCAGGTTCATGCGAATAACCACGATATTTTACTGTCGCGCAAGGTCGATGCGGTAATTAGCATTCTGGGCGACAGCGCCGTTGAGCCTAAATTCAAAGCGCTACGCGATGCCGGCATTCCGGTATTTACCGTAGACCACGTTTCAAAATATTCGGTCAATAACACCACCTCCGATAACTACACCCTGGGATCGACCATTGGTCGCTATATGGCCGATGAACTGGGCGGCAAAGGCAACGTTGCGGTATTTAACGCATTCTCCAGCTCCCTGCGTATTTGCGGCATTCGTTATGACCAGTGGAAATATGTCCTCAAAGATTATCCGGATATTCACATTATTCAACCGGAGCTGGCCGAGCAGTTTGCCAACTCGCCGGAAGATGCGCGTAAGAAAACCCTCGAACTGCTGAGCCAGTATCCAAAAGGCAAACTCGACGCCATCCATGTCGCCTGCTGGGATCAGCCGGCTATCGGTATTGTCCAGGCGCTGGAAGAGACCGGCCGCGATAAAGACGTCAAGGTCACCGCGATCGACGCCGGCCCGGAAACCCTGGAGATCATGGCCGAGCCGGGCAGCCCGTTCGTCGCCAACGTCGCCCAGCAGCCGCACCTGATTGGCCAGACCTCCGCCGATAACGTCGCGCGCTACTTCGACAAACAGAAGCTGCCCCTGCAGACCTTTATTCCGGTGGTGCCGGTGAAAGGCCCGCAGGAGGCAAAAGCGGTCTACAAACAGCTGGGATATGGCGAACTGCAGTGATCACTCCATCCTCCGGCGGGGTTAACCCCGCCGCTGGTCTGGCGATGAACCAGATCGGCAAAAGCTTTGCCAACGTGACTGCATTAAATGCGGTCACGCTGCTTCTGAATCCCGGTGAAATTCACGGCCTGATCGGCGAGAACGGCGCGGGAAAATCGACGCTAATAAAAATCCTCGCGGGCGTCTATCGGGCCGACAGCGGCAGCGCCACCCTTGACGGCGCGCCGCTGCCGCTCGGCAATCCCGCGGCGATTGAAGCGCTGGGTATCCGCGTTATTCACCAGGAACTTAACCTGATCCCGCACTTTACGGTGGCGGAATCGGTGTTTCTCGGCCAGGAGTACCGCACCCGCTGGGGCGCGCTGGACCGGCGGCGAATGAACGCGGCCACCCGGGCGTTTTTCCGCGACAGCTGGCAGCTGGATATTCATCCCCGCCGCCTGATCCGCGACCTCAGCCTCGCCGAACGCAAGCTGGTGCAAATCGCCAGAGCGCTGATCGACGGCGCGGCAAAGCTGGTGGTATTCGATGAACCCACCGCGCCGCTGGAAGCGCAGGAAGCCGGCCTGGTCACCTCCGCGATTCTGCGCCTGCGGGAACAGGGGATCGCGATTCTCTACATTTCCCACTATCTCAACGAAATCGCCGCCCTTTGCGATCGCGGCACGGTGCTACGTAACGGCGAGGTAGTCGGCTACCCCGACCGGGCGCTTCTGCAGAATACCGACGCGCTGATCAAAATGATGGTCGGCCGCGATATCGAACAGCTCTATACCCCGCGCCAGAGCAGCGCGCATCAGGTCGATGCCGCTGCCCCGGTACTGTCGGTTCGCCATCTCAGCGACGGGCAGCAGTTACGCGATATTACCTTTGATATTCAGCCGGGCGAGATCGTCGGCGTCGCCGGACTGCTGGGCGCCGGGCGCGACGTGCTGATCGATCTGCTTTACGGGCTACGCCGCGCCCGCAGCGGTACGATAAGCGTTGACGGCCAGCCGAAGCGGCTGCGGACGCCGTATCAGGCTACCCGGGCCGGACTGGCCCTGGTGCCGCGCGACCGCCGCCATCAGGGGCTGATTCTCCCCTTCACCACCGCCGACAATATCAATCTGGCCTCGCTACCGGAGACCGCCACTTTCGGCTGGGAGCACCGCGGCCGGGCGCTGGAAAAAGCGCGCAGCTGGATCGACCAGCTCTCTATCCGCCCCGGCCGTCCGGAGCTTCCGGTGCGCTTTATGAGCGGCGGCAACCAGCAAAAGGCGATTCTCGCCCGCTGGCTGGGCACCGATGCGCGGCTTTTTATTCTTGATGAACCCACTCTCGGGGTGGATATCGGCGCGCGCCGCGATATTTATCAGCGCACCCGCGAGCTGGCGGATCGCGGTCGCGGCGTACTGGTCTCATCCAGCGACGCGCCGGAGCTGCTGGGCCTTTGCGACCGCATCCTGGTGATGTGGCGCGGCGAGCTGGTGGCCAATCTCCCGACCCGGGGGCTGACGCTGGACGCGCTGCTGGTGACGATTAACGGTGGACAGGAACAACAGGTATGAGTGCAGGTATCCAGCGCCGCCCCCTTCCGGGCATCACGACGCTTATCGAAAAATTTCCCCTGATTCTCTTTTTTGCGCTGCTGGTCTGGCTCAGCCTGCAGTCGCCTTTCTTTTTAAGCTGGCAAAATATCAGCATGATGCTGGTGCAAAGCGTGCCGCTGGCGATCCTCTGCTTCGGCCTGGTCTGCGTGATTGCCGTCGGCGGCGATGATGTGGTCTCCGGCGGCATCGACCTGTCGCTGCCCGCCATCGCGGTGCTCGGCGTCGCGCTGCTCAGCCTCGGCATGGCGGAGTGGAACACCCCTTACCTGGCGCTGCTGTTACTGCTGATCGCCGTTAGCCTGGCCTGCGGCGCCGTCAACGCCACGCTGGTGCTGGCGGCGGGCCTGCCGCCGCTGCTGGCGACCCTGTCAACTTCGGTGGCCTTCACCGGCCTGACCGACCTGCTGACCGGCCAGCGGCGCATCGCGGTGAGCGACCCGCTGATGGTGGCCTTTCGCGATAACGATCTGTTCGGCATTCCCTGGCCGCTGATCTATCTGCTGGCGGTATTCGCGCTGTTTCAGTTTTTGCTCCACCACTCCCGCTTCGGCCAGCATTTACAGGCGGTGGGCGGTAACCGCGATATGGCGCAGATGAGCGGACTCAACGTTCGCCGTTTGACCATTATCGTCTGGCTGCTGGCGGGCATCGCCGCCGGCCTGGCGATTTTGCCGCTGCTCAGCCAGGGCTCAGGCAGCTCCAGCGGCACGGCGACGCCGCTGCTGCTGGAAACCGTCCTCGCAACCTTTATCGGCGCGGCGTTCTCGCGGCGGCGCGTGGTCACCATCTGGGGGGCGCTGCTCGGCGCGGTGCTGGTCAACGCGCTCTCTAACGGGCTCGGCCTGCTGGGAGTGAATATTTTCTGGATGGGCGCGATCAAAGGCGGCCTGATCCTCGTGGTGCTGGCGGCTTCAGCGGTCAGACATAAAGGAGGCCATTAATGAGCCAACTGACGCTCAAGACCCCCTCTACGGGGCAAACCGGCAGCGGTCCGCTGGCGTGGCTATCGCGGGCAGGATTCGGCGTCATTACCCTGCTGGCGATTGCCCTGTTCGGCTGGGCGAACCCGGTATTTCTGACCTTCGATAACTGGGCCAATTTGCTGCAGGGCAGCGCGATTCTGCTGATCGTGGCGATGGCGATGACCCTTATCGTTAGCGCCGGGGCGATTGACCTCTCCGTCGGCGTGGCGCTGGATTTCGGCGCCGCTTTTGCGCTGGTGGCGCTGAAGACCTGGCACCTGCCGTGGCAGGCGGCGGTGGGCTGCGCGCTGCTCGGCGGGGTGATTATCGGCCTGCTGAACGCCTTTCTGATCCTTATCTGCCAGATTCGTCCGTTCCTCGCCACCCTCGGCACCTGGTTTATCGCCAGCAGCGCCGAGCGTATCTATACCGACGGCGGCGGCTCTATCTCCTACCGCCGGATGGCGCCGGAGTATCACGATCTGGCGGTCGGCAATATCGCCGGTATTCCGACGCCGGTGGTGATTGTGCTGGCGCTGTGGCTGGTAGCCTGGCTGCTGACCGAACGCACGCTGTTTGGCAAGTACGTGCGCGCTATCGGCCAGAACGGCGAAGCGGCACGTATCGCCGGGATCCGCGACCGCCGGACCATGCTGTGGGTGCTGGTGGCGGCCTCCGCGCTGTGCGCCGTCGGCGGCGTCATTCTCTCCGCCAACCTGCGCCAGTTTACGCCGCTGGCCGGCCAGGCCTACCTGATGGACGCCATCGCCGCGGTCTTTATCGGCACCGCCTTTAACCGGCTGGGCCGGGTCAGCATCGCCGGCACCCTCGGCGGGGTGCTGTTTCTCGCGATTATTGATAACGGCCTGAACCTGATGGGGCTGAACTACCTGGTGAAGGATGCGCTGGTGGGCGTGATTCTGGTGGTCGCGCTGGCCCTCTCCTTCTGGCAGGCGCGTCTGCGCCAGACCCATCGTTAAGCGGAGCACCTATGGCAGCTTTTGACGCCGTCTTTGTCGGCCTGACTATTCTTGATATCGCCGGTCGCCCGGTGATCGACATCCCGCCGCGCGGCGGGGTAGCCTTTATCGAACAAATTCGTCTTAACCCCGCCGGAACCGCCGCCGGGGCCAATATTAACGCCGCGAAGCTGGGCATTCGCACCGCCGCGGTGGCCTGCCTCGGTGAAGATGAAAAAGCCGATTTTATCCTCGCCAGCTATGCGCGGCTGGGGATCGACTGCTCGCTGGTCCAGCGCACGGCGGAGCAGGAAACGTCGGCGACGATCCTGCCCATCCGCCCCAACGGCGAGCGCCCGGCGCTGCACTGTCGGGGCGCTTCCGATGCGCTTTTTATCCGCGAAGAAGAGTTTGACGCGATCCTCGACTGCCGGTTCCTGCACCACGGCGGCACCGGCCTGCTGGCGGCGATGGATAGCGGGCAAAGCGCGCTGCTGCTGCGGGCGGCGAAAGCCCGCGGCGTCACCACCAGCTTTGATTTAATCGCCCCCGACGCACGCACCCTGGATCTGCTGCGCCCGCTGCTGCCGTCGGTGGACTACTTTATGCCTTCCCTTGAAGAAGCGGCGTATCTCTCCGGGGAGACCCAGCCGGAAGCGATTGCCCGCGTCTTCTTTGCGCTTGGCGTCGGAACCTGCATTCTGAAGGACGGCGAAAACGGCTCCTGGCTGCTGACCCGCGACGGCGCGGTCGAGCATATCGCGCCGTTCCGGGTCGATGCCGTAGATACTACCGGCTGCGGCGACAGCTACTGCGGCGGCTTTATTGCCGCGCTGGCCCGGGGGTTAAGCGTCAAAGCGGCGTGCGAGGTGGCTTCCGCCGTCGCCGCGCTGGTGGCGACCGGCATGGGATCGGATGCCGGCGTGGTGGACTGGCAGCATACGCAGGAGTTTATGGCGACCCACCGTCGCGGATAACAAGCTTCGCCGCCGCATTACGCGGCGGCAAGCGCGGCTTAACGCCACTGGTAGAGCAGCGGCTCTCCGGCGACATAGCGCTGGAGGTCGGCGGCAATCATCGCCGTATGTTTAGCAATGCTCTCCCGCGTCGCCCCGGCGATATGCGGCGTAATAATCACGTTATCAAACTCGGTGACAAACGGATGGTCGCGCCACAGCGGCTCGCTATGGTAGACATCCAGCGCCGCGCCGCCCAGCGGGCCGTGGCGCAGCGCGTGAATCAGCGCTTCTTCGTCCACGACCGCCGCGCGCGAGGTATTGATCAGCAGCGCGCCCGGCTTCATGCTGTTCAACAACGGCGCGTTCACCAGCCCATCGCTGTGCGGGCCGCTGCTCAGATGCAGGCTCACGATATCCGCCTCGCGGAACAGCCCCTCAAGGGTCGTCTTTTGCAGCCCCGGTTCGTTGATATCCTCGGCGGCGACAAACGGGTCCACCACCAGTACCGCCATGCCAAAGGCGCGGGCGATACGCGCCACCCGGCGGCCAATATTACCGTAGCCAATCAGCCCCAGGGTTTTGTTGCGCAGCTCGCTGCCTTTAAAGACTTCATAAGGGCTTTGCGGACTAACGTCCCACACAACATCTCGGCGCAGTCCGCTCTGGGTGGCCTGCGCGGCGTTTTCGGCGTGGGTGAATTCGCCGCGCTTCAGCGCCGCGTGGGATTGCGGAATATGCCGCGCCAGGCTCAGCATCAGCCCCAGCGTCAGCTCGGCGGCGGCGTCCGCGTTGCGCCCCGGCGTATAGAGCACGCGGATACCGCGCGCCTGGGCGGCTTTGGTATCAATATTCACCGGATTGGCGCGGGTGCAGGCGATCACCTGTAAACGCGGGCAGGCGGCGATCACCGCTTCCGTCACCTCATCGTAGCTGGTCACCAGCACCTCGGCGTCGTGGGCCAGTTCGATCAGCTGGCCTGCGCTCAGCTTCGGCTTGCCCAGCGCCCAGCCTTCTACCCGCAGTTCGCCCAGTTGCTGAAAAGCGCTGAGGTCGCCGGCGTGTTCGGCGGTAAAAACAATTTTCATATACGTTGTTCCTGAGAAATACGTTGAAGCGCCTCGCGGCGGGCCTGCCACACCGGGAGCATCTGCTCGCGCAGCAGGCGATACACCGGATAGAGCGCGGCGTAGCGGCTGTGCGCCTGCGGATGGGGTCGATAGCGGGTCTGCTCCAGCGCCGGATAGCGGCTCAGGGCATCGACGCTGCGCGCCGCCAGAATCGCCGCGCCGCGCGCGCTAAGCTCGTTGAAAGGACTGGAAACCACCGTTCTGCCGGTGCAGTCGGCAATGATTTGCAGCCAGGTTGCCGAAGCCGCGCCGCCGCCGGTCAGGTACAGTTCGCCGCCCTGCGGGTAGCCCTGAAGCGAGTCGACGATAGCGTAAGCCAGCCCTTCAAACACCGCCCGCAGCAGCTCCGCACGGGTGGTGTGCTGGCTAATGCCGAAATAACCGGCCCGCGCCTCGGGGCTAAAGAACGGGGCGCGTTCGCCGTTGAGGTAGGGCTGCCAGAAGACGCCGCCGCTGCCGGGCTCAACGCTGGCGATATGCTGTTCCAGCTGCTGTAAATCCGGCTCCAGCGCAATCTGCTGCTGGAGCCAGTCGATGTTCGGCGTCCCGGCCTGCATCGGAAAAAGGTTAATAAAGCTGCCCGCTTCGGTATGGGTGACGTAGCGCGTCCCCTCGTTGACCGTCTGGCGACCGTGGCAGACGATACCGGTGCAGCAGGTGGTGCCAAGAATGGTATAAATATCGCCATCGTTGACCGCGCCGCAGCCCAGCGCCGCGCTGCACACATCCAGCGCCCCCGCCGCGACCGGCGTGGCGGCGGGAAGCCCGGTCAGCGCCGCGACCTCTTCACGTAGCGCGCCCGCCTGCACGTCCGGCGCCAGCAGCGGTGGGAACAGAGATTGTAAATCTGCCAGGCCCATCTCATTGAGCACCACCGTGGATAGCTTTCCGCTCTGCTGATTCAGCAAAGAGGTGCTGGCATCGGTAAGATCCAGCGCCGCGACGCCGGTGAGGCGAAAGCGGATCCAGTCCTTGGCGAAAAACAGATAGCGGGCCGCCGCCAGCCGCTCCGGCTGGTGATGCTTGAGCCAGTACAGCTGCATACTGGTGTTGCAGGGCTGCAGATGGGTACCGGTATCGTCAAAGAAGCGACGGTCAAAACCGGGGCGACTGAGCAGTTCGCTCATCAGGTCGCGGCTGCGGGTGTCGCTCCACAGGATACCCGGCCCGACCGGTTCGCCTTCGGCGTCGCTGAGCCAGACCCCTTCGCCCTGACCGGCAAGGCCGATGGCGCGTAAACGCCCGCTTTGCAGCGCCGGATACCGGGCAATATCGCGTAAAATCGCCACCACCGACTGCCACAGCTGGGCCATATCCTGCTCGGCGTGGCCGTTGGCCGACAGCCGCGGGCCGGTGTTCTGCGCCGCGCTGGCGCACGCCTGAAAGCGTTCATCAAACAGCACCGCTTTCACGCGCGAGGTGCCGATATCGATTCCGAGATAAAAATCCATGCCTGACCCGTTGGTGAAGAGAAATTAGTCGCGCTCGTAGCGGCGGCGCATCAGTTCACATTCGAACAAAAATTCCAGTCCTTCGAGCTGGCGACGGGCTTCGTGAATGTCTTTGCCCCAGCAGGTCAGGCCGTGGCCGCGCAGCAGGAAGCCGTAGCGCAGCGGGTGGGTCTGCGCATAATCTTCAATGCGCGCCGCCAGGGCATCGATATTCTGGTCGTTATCAAAAATGGCGACCGGCACGGTATCAAGATGGCTGTGCTGGCCGGTCAGGGTTTTCTGCATCTCATAGCCCTGCAGCGCCAGGGTGACGCTTTTTTCAATCCGCGACAGCACGGTCGCGTTGACGGTATGCACGTGCAGCACGACATTCGCTTCCGGGAACAGGCGATACACCAGGGTATGCAGGCCGGTTTCAGCAGAGGGTTTACGTCCGGAAGGCGCTTTATTGCTGGCGATCTCCACCTGCAGGAAATCCTCCGTCGTCAGGCTGCCTTTATCGCGCCCCGACTCGCTCAGCCAGCACCAGGTCTCATCCTGACGCACCGACATATTGCCGCCGGTGGCCGGTGCCCAGCCTTTCGCGCCGATCCAATGACAGGTGGTGACCAGTTGCGCGAGTCTTTCTTGCCACATAGCAGTTCCTTAGTTTAGCGATGTTGTATTTAGCCGTCTAAATGGCTATTTACCCGATACTAACACCGCCAGCGTAAGCGAACAATATTTCAGGAAAGACTTACATTGATAATGGTTATATCAGAAAAGCATATGAAATTACTCTTTTTAACAACAATACAACTGAGCATTTTCATGACGCCAAAATTACCGCCTGCGGGCGGTTAAAAAGATGGGGGATCGTGCCGCCGGGAAACGGCGTAAAATTGGCATCATTTGTCGATTCTGACCTGCCCCCCAGGTCGGGTAAGACGCCAGCCGTCGTCCGACAAAATGCGGGGGCAGGAGTCACATCCCACTGCCCCACGGCGGTGCAAAACATGGCAATGTGCACACATTTATGGCAAACAACGGCCGTTTAACGCCGTTTTATGTGCATACTGCCCACCCCATTGTGTTACCCCTGCCCCGCTTTTTCTGGCACACCTCTTGCTACCCCTCTGCCATCGCTATTTGGATAGCCACTCAGAGGTTCCACCATGTCAAACAGCAATGATTTTCCGCTCGTCGAAGCGCCCACCGCCGGGCGCAAGGGCGTTTTTTCCATCTCGATGGTTCTGTTCAGCTTTACTTTTTTCACCGGCACCATGTTCGCGGGGGGCAAGCTTGGCGTCTCTTTCTCCATCGTTAACCTGCTGTGGATTGCGGTTATCGGTAACTTTCTGCTGGCCCTGTACGCCGCCTCGCTCGGCTGGATTGCCGCGCGCAGCGGGCTAAATACCGTACTGATGGGCCGTTTTTGCTTCGGTGAAATCGGCAGCAAGCTCGCCGATTTTATTCTCGGTTTCGCCGAGCTGGGCTGGTACGCCTGGGGAACCGCGACGGTCGCCATCTCGCTGGTCAAAATCCTCGCCCTGCCTGCGGCGATGACGATTCCGCTGATGATCCTGTTCGGCATCCTGTTCTGCGTCACCGCGCTGGTGGGCTATAAGGGGCTGGATGCGCTGTCGCGCGTATCGGTACCGCTGATGTTTATTCTGCTGGTGGTGTCGATGTACCTTGCCGCCCATCACGCCGGCGGCTGGCAGGCGATGACCCAAATCGAACCGGGTGAAACCATGACCTGGTCGGCGGCCATTACCATGGTATTCGGCACCTTTGCCAGCGGCGCGACCCAGGCGACGAACTGGACGCGGCTGGCCAACTCCAGCCGCACCGCCATCGTCGCCAGCATGAGCAGCTTCCTGATCGGCAACGGGCTGATGATTATCGCCGGCGCCTGGTGCGCCATCGTTTACCAGCAGGCCGATATCGTCGAGGTGCTGATTTTGCAGGGGCTGTCGGTCGCCGCGGTGGTAATGCTGTGCCTCAACCTGCTGACGATTCAGGGGCCGACGATCTATAACGTCTCGGCCGCCGCCTGTCATCTGCTGCGCAGCGAGCGTCGCCGCACCCTGACCGTGGTCGCCGCCGGCGTCGGCATTCTGCTGGCCATTGGCGGTATGTATGAAATGCTGATCCCTTTCCTCGTGCTGCTGGGCAGCATCATCCCGCCCATCGGCGGCGTTATCCTCGCCGACTACTGGTTTTATCGCGGCGGCCGCTATCCGCTGCTGCACACCGCCCGTTTGCCGCGTTTTAACTGGCTGGGGCTGGGCGCCTACGCCGTGGGCGCGGTGGTGGCTTACCTGTCGCCGTGGATCGCCCCGCTGGTTGGCATTACCGTTTCCGCACTGGTCTATATCGCGCTGACGCGTCTGAGCAAACGTCAGCCCGCCGCTGATTCGGTCACGGAGCAGTAGCCGTGAGCCTGACGGTCAGCGAAATCCTCGCCCTGGAGGGGCTCTCCGCCATGCGCCTGCGCGCCGGTAAGCAGGGGCTGCAGCTGGCGGTTCGCTGGTACTACGTGGCGGAAAATGAAAATATCGCCGAATGGATCATGGGTGGGGAGCTGGTGTTTATCACCGGAATCAACCATCCCCGCGATGAAGAAAACCTGATCCATTTGCTGATGGAGGGCAAGCAGCGCGGGATCGCCGGCATGGTGATCCTCACCGGCGACGCGTACATTCAGGCGATCCCGCCGCGCCTGATTGCGCTGGCCGACGAGCTGGGCATTCCGCTGATCGAACAGCCCTATCTGCTGAAAATGGTGATCGTGACCGAACGCATCGGTACCGCGCTGGTGCGCAGCGAAAACGCCCTGCAATCGCAGCGCGATATTCTGCTGCAGCTGTTAACCGGCGACTATCCCGACCTGCAAATCCTGCATCAGCGGGCGCTCCACCAGCAGCTGGATTTTACCCGCCCGCTGCGGGTGGCGGCGCTGCGCCTTGAGGGGATACCGCGCCTGTTTCGCCAGTTTCCGCCGGAGCAGGCCGAAGCCTGGCTGCAGCAGGCCCGCCGCACCGTACGCCAGCGCCTGCAGCAGCAGCTCAATCAGCAGGGTAATCCCTTTCCGCTGGTCGAGCGCAGCAATATGTTTCTCTTTCTGCTTCCGGATGAGGAAGGCGAATTTTATCAGCAAAAAACGTGGCTCCAGGCGTGGCTGATCGCGCTGGCGGAGGGCGACGACGGGCTATCGCTGCTGTGCGGCCTTTCGGCGCCGGTGCAGCAGCTGCAGGGATATCAGCGCGCGCTGTCGCAGGCGCGTCAGGCGCTGGACCTCAGCGATAACCTGCGTCCGGCCCAGCGCATCAGCGACTACCAGCAGTTGGGGTTTATCAAGCTGCTCTCCGCCGTTAGCGACCCCGCGCTGCTGAGCGACTTTATGCACGACACCCTCGGCTGTCTGATTGAGCCGGATCGCAAAAGTCCCTGGCTGCTGATGGAGACCCTGGAAACGCTGCTTCAGGAGAGCGGCAACGTGGTCAGAGCCGCCGAGCGGCTGGGCATTCACCGCAACACGTTGCATCAACGCATTCAGCGTATTGAAAAGCTGACCGGCTATCCGGTCAGCCACCCGCAGTTTCATCTCAACGCCTCGGTCGCCTTAGCGATCTGGCGTATGTCGCAAAATCATTTACGGGAACAACCATGAAAATTATCAACGCGCGCCTGCGCCATCAAGAAGCGCTCTATACCCTCGACTTACAGGACGGCGTGATTAAAAGCATCACCGCGCAGGCCGCGGCGCAGGCGGCTGACGCCGACGATATCGACGCTGAACAAAAGCTGGTCATCCCGCCGTTCGTCGAACCGCATATCCATCTTGACGCCACCCTGACGGCGGGCGAGCCGGAGTGGAATATGAGCGGTACCCTGTTTGAGGGCATCGCCCGCTGGAGCCAGCGCAAAGCGAGCGTCACCGTCGAAGATACATGCCAGCGGGCGCTGAAAACCATCGGCATGCTGCGCGACAACGGCGTGCAGCACGTGCGCACCCACATTGATGTCACCGACCCTTCCCTGACGGCGCTTGAGGCGATGCTGAGAGTGAAAAAAGAGGCGGCCCATCTTATCGATCTGCAGATCGTCGCCTTCCCGCAGGAGGGCATTGAGTCCTTCCCCGGCGGACGCGAACTGATGACCCGCGCCATCGAAATGGGCGCCGACGTGGTGGGCGGCATTCCGCACTACGAAAACACCCGCGATAAGGGCGTCAGCTCGCTGGTTTTTCTGATGGACCTGGCCCAGCACCACGGCTGCCTGGTGGACGTGCACTGCGATGAAACCGACGACCCGCAGTCGCGCTTTCTGGAGGTGCTGGCGGAAGAGGCCCGGGTGCGCGGCATGGGCGCGCAGGTCACCGCCAGCCATACCTGCGCCATGGGCTCCTACGACAATGCCTACTGCTCGAAGCTGTTCCGTCTGCTCAAAGCGTCTGGCATCAATTTTATCTCCTGCCCGACCGAAAGCATTCACCTGCAGGGGCGCTTCGACAGCTGGCCTAAACGCCGCGGCGTGACGCGGGTGGCGGAGCTGGACCGCGCCGGGATCAACGTCTGCTTTGCCCAGGACTCCATTCAGGATCCGTGGTACCCGCTGGGCAACGGCAACATTATGCGCATCCTCGACGCCGGGCTACATATCTGCCATATGCTGGGATACGAAGATTTGCAGCGCTGCCTCGATCTGATTACCGATAACAGCGCCCGCACCCTGTGCCTCGGCGACAACTACGGCATTGCCGAAGGACGCCCGGCGAACCTGCTGATCCTCGATGCGGAAAACGACTACGACGCGCTGCGCCGCCAGGCCAAAGTGCTGACCTCCATTCGTCACGGCAAAGTTATTTTGCAGCGCCAGGCGGAGCAGATTCGCTATCCGGCATAAGCCTGACGTTGACGCGGCCGCGATGCCGCGTCAACCCACTGCTCGCCCGGGGATTTATGTGGTACCTTTTAACGACTTTTTCCGTGCCGGCCATGGGTTCCAGCGTCGGCGCGGGCTCACTGAGGATAACCCGTACCCTGATACTATGAGCGAAAAAAAATGGATTAAGGCAGAGGACGTTGCCCGACTCGCTGGCGTCTCACGTTCCGCGGTTTCCCGCACCTTTACGCCCGGCGCATCGGTGGCGGAAAAAACCCGCCAGAAGGTCCTCGCCGCGGCGGAAACGCTGGGCTATCAGGTCAACATTATCGCCCGCACGATGAATACCGGCAGCAGCAATTTTATCGGCATCGTCACCGCCGGCTTTGATAACCCCTTCCGCAGCAAGCTGCTGTCGCCGCTGGTCCACCAGCTGGCGCTCAACGGTTTTATGCCGCTGCTGATGAACGCCGACGATCCGCAGCAGCTCGCCCCGTCGCTCAGGCAGCTGCTGAGCTATCACGTCGCGGGGGTTATTATCACCTCCGGGGCGCCGCCGCTGTCGCTGGCGGAGGAGTATCTGGAGCGAAAAATCCCGGTGACCCTTATCAACCGCCACGCCGAGCTGGCCGGCTGCGATCGCGTGTGCAGCGACAACGCGCAGGGCGCGAAGCTGGTGGCCGACCTGTTTGCCCAGCGCCAGTGGCGCCAGGCCGGGTTTATCGGCGAAAGCCTGGATAACTTCAGCACCCGCCAGCGCTACGAAGCGTTTGTTGCCCATACCCAGGGCATGGAGGTCGCCGCGCACTTCTGCGACAGCAGCGGCTATCAGGCGGGCTTTGCCGCAGCCAGGCAGCTGCTTGCCGCGCATCCGCAGCTGCAGGCGCTGTTCTGCGCCACCGATATGCTGGCGCTCGGCGCGCTGGACGGCCTGCGGGCGGACAACCCCGCCGCTTCGCTACCGGCGATTATCGGCTTCGATGATATTCCCCAGGCGGACTGGCAGCCCTATCAGCTGACTACCGTGCAGCAGAATACCGCCCTGCTCGCCCACCACGCGGTGGATCTGCTGGTCACGCGGATCGCCAAATTCAGCCTGCCGTCACGCCATCGCGAAGTGCCGGTGAAACTGATCGTTCGTCAAAGCGCGAAATGAAAAATTCATTTTATGCCGGAGCGATCACAGAATAATATTTTTAATCCATCCACACTCATTTTGCCCTTCGGGGCCGTTTTTTTCAGGCAATTTGCACACGTGTGCAAAATAGGGAGTTAAGATGAAATCACTGGAATCAAATGAACTGCAGGCCCGCTACCGTTTAGCCTGCGAGCTGGCGAAGGCCGGCGCTGAACTGGCGTTCGAATACTATCAACAGCGCGACCGGCTGACGGTGGATCATAAAGGCGAGGATCTGCAGGACGTGGTCAGCGTCGCCGATAAGCGGGTCGAAGCGTTTGTGAAGCAGCGCATTACCGACGCCTTCCCGCAGGACGGTTTTCTCGGCGAGGAGAGCGGGACGCAGATGCCGGACGCGCGCGTGCTGTGGGTTGTCGATCCCATCGACGGCACCAGCTGTTTTCTTAACGGCCTGCACACCTGGTGCCTGTCGCTGGCCATCATAGCCGACGGCGAACCGGTTATCGGCGTGGTGTACGACCCCAACCATCGCGAGCTGTTCCACGCCCTGAAAGGCCAGGGCGCATGGCTTAACGATGCGCCTATCGCGCCGCATCCGGCAGCGACGGTCAAAGAGGGCGTGATGGGCGTCGGCACCTCGCACCGCGTGACGCCTGCGGTCTTTCTGCCCTTCCTCGATGCGCTGCTGAGCGACGGCGGGATGTTTATCCGCAACGGCTCCGGGGCGCTGATGAGTGCCTGGGCGGCGGCGGGCAGGCTTATCGGCTACTACGAACCGCATATGAACCCGTGGGACGGGCTGCCGGGGCTGGTGCTGATGCGCGAAGCGGGCGGCCTCAGCAACGACTATCTGGCAAACGACGGGATTCGTCACGGTAATCCGCTGCTGCTGGCCAGCAAGACGCTCTATCCACAATTAAAAAACATGCTTTGTCACCCCTTACCTTAACCGCATCGGGTCAGGCTTTATCTGATTATGTACTCTACACAACGACAATCAACCCTAAATAATTCGAGTTGCAGAAAGGCGGCAAGTGAGCGACAAATTCGTCGGGAACGAATTTGACCAGCCGAAGGCTGGCCTCCGGTGAGAGGCAGGAGCCTCTCATTAATCCCCAGGAGCTTACTCTGGTAAGTGACTGGGGTGAACGAACGCAGCCAACGCATATGCAACTTGAAGTATGACGGGTTAAACCTCATGGACGAACCACACTAATCAGTCAGGCCTCCGACCTTCGGAGATACCATTATGTCTGGAAGAATTATCGCATTTTTTCGCGCTTCGCCGCCCAAAGCGGGCGGAGAGTTCGATGAGCGGCGCTTTCGCAGCGTGCGCTGGCAAACCTTTATTACCATGACCCTGGCGTACGTCACGTTCTACGTTTGCCGGCTGTCGTTCACCGTCGCCAAAAGCGCGCTGGTGGAGCTTGGCATTACCCCGACGGAGCTGGGCATGATCGGCTCAACGCTGTTTTTCAGCTACGCCATCGGCAAGCTGGTCAACGGCTTTATCGCCGATCATGCCAACGTGGTGCGCTATATGAGCCTTGGGCTGCTGCTGAGCGCCGGGATGAACCTGATGATGGGGATGACCAGCAACGCCATGCTGCTGGCTATCTTCTGGGGGATTAACGGCTGGGCGCAGTCGATGGGCGTCGGTCCGTGCGTGGTATCGCTGGCGCGCTGGTACGGCTGTAAAGAACGAGGCACCTTTTACGCCATCTGGTCGACGGCGCATAACATCGGCGAAGCGATGACCTATATGGTGATCGCGGCGGTGATTGCCGGATTCGGCTGGCAGATGGGCTATCTGTCGACCGCCGCGCTCGGCGCCGCCGGGGTGGTGCTGATGCTGTTGTTTATGCGCGACTCGCCGCAAAGCTGCGGCTTCCCGTCAATCAACGTGATTCGCGACGAACCGCAGGAGGAGACGGAAGCCCGCGGCTCGGTGTTTAAAAACCAGCTGCTGGCGCTGCGCAACCCGGCCCTGTGGGCGCTGGCGCTGGCCTCGGCGTTTATGTATATCGACCGCTACGCGGTGAATTCATGGGGGATCTTCTTCCTGGAGCAGGATAAAGCCTACTCTACTCTCGAAGCGTCCGGGATTATCGGGGTCAACGCTATCGCGGGTATTGCCGGAACGATTATCGCCGGGATGCTCTCCGACCGCTTCTTCCCGCGCAACCGCAGCGTGATGGCCGGTTTTATCAGCCTGCTCAACACCGCCGGCTTCGCGCTGATGCTCTGGTCGCCGCACGGCTACTACACCGATATTCTGGCGATGATTATCTTCGGCGCTACCATCGGGGCGTTGACCTGCTTCCTTGGCGGACTGATCGCCGTCGATATTTCGTCCCGTAAAGCCGCGGGCGCCGCGCTCGGCACCATCGGTATTGCCAGCTACGCGGGGGCGGGACTCGGCGAGTTTCTGACCGGCATCATCATCGATAAAACATCGATAATCGAAAATGGCAAAACGCTGTATGACTTCAGTACGCTATCGCTGTTTTGGGTAGGCACCGGCCTGATGTCCGCGCTATTCTGTTTTACCACCGCCGCGATTGTCGCCAGGCGACACGCGACAGAGCGTCAGACCTCATTCTCGTCATAACCTTTTAACTTATAAGGAATATTTTATGATGCCTGTACGACATCAGGTTTTGCTACGCCTGCTGCTCGCCTGCGCCCTGCCGCTGCTGGCCGCGCCGGGCCACGCCGCCGCGCAGTTTACGCTGGAAAAAGTGGTTGAGCTCAGCCGCCACGGCATTCGTCCGCCGACGGAGGGCAACCGGGAGGCCATCGAAGCCGCGACCCAGCGTCCGTGGACGCAGTGGACCACTCACGACGGCGAGCTGACCGGCCACGGCTATGCCGCCGTCGTCAATAAAGGTCGTGATGAAGGCGCACGCTATCGTCAGCTCGGACTACTGGCGGCGGGCTGTCCGGCGAGTGGAGAGATTTACGTGCGCGCCAGCCCCCTGCAGCGCACGCGGGCCACCGCCCAGGCGCTGGTGGACGGCGCCTTTCCCGGCTGTGGCGTAATGATTCATCACGTCAGCGGCGACGCCGACCCGCTGTTTCAGACCGATAAATTTGCCGCCACGCAAACCGATCCCGCCCGCCAGCTGGCGGAAGTGAAGAAGACGGCCGGCGATCTGGCGCAGCGTCGGCAGGCGCTGGCTCCGGTGATTCAGCTGCTGAAAAACGCCGTCTGCGCGCCCGATAAGCCCTGCCCGGTATTTGACCTGCCGTGGCAGGTGGAGCAGAGCAAAAGCGGCAAAACCTCGATTAGCGGGCTGAGCGTGATGGCCAATATGGTTGAGACGCTGCGTCTGGGCTGGAGCGAGAACCTGCCTCTCAGCCAGCTGGCGTGGGGCAATATTACCCGCGCCAGCCAGGTCACCGCCCTGCTGCCGCTGCTGACGGAGAACTACGATCTGAGCAACGATGTGTTTTATACCGCGCAAAAACGCGGCTCGATTCTGCTCAACGCCATGCTCGAAGGGGTAAAAGAGGGCGCCGCGCCGAACGTGCGCTGGCTGCTGCTGGTGGCGCACGATACCAATATCGCCATGGTGCGGACGTTAATGGACTTTAGCTGGCAGCTGCCGGGGTACAGCCGCGGCAATATCCCGCCGGGCAGCAGCCTGGTACTGGAACGCTGGCGCGACACCCATAGCGGAAAACGCTACCTGCGCGTCTACTTCCAGGCGCAAAGTCTGGACGATTTACGCCGCCTGCAAACGCCGGATAGCCAGCATCCGCTGCTGCGCCAGGAGTGGCATCAGGCGGGCTGCCGGACCACCGCCGTCGGGACGCTGTGCCCGTACCAGGCGGCGCTGACGGCGCTTGGCCGCAATATCGACCCGCAGTCCGCTCCGGCGGTAGAGATGGTGCTGCCATAAGTTGAAGGCGAAGCGAGGGAGGTCGCTTCGCCTTTTTCGCTCAGGTTCAGGCCTTTTCTGGCGCAAACGCCCCGGCGGCGACCTGCTCCGGGGTCACCACGCCGCTGTCCAGCACCCAGCCGCTGATTAACGATGCGGGCGTGACGTCGAACGCCGGATTATAAACGGCGGCCTCTTTCGGCGCCCACTGCACCGCGCCAAAGCTGCCGGCGACGCCGGTAACTTCGGCGGCCGCCCGCTGCTCAATCGGGATTGCCGCGCCGTTCGGGCAATGGCGGTCCAGGGTAGTCTGCGGCGCGGCCACGTAAAAGGGAATCTGATGATACTTCGCCAGCACCGCCAGCGAATAGGTGCCGATTTTATTTGCCACATCGCCGTTGGCGGCGATACGGTCAGCGCCCACCCAAACCGCGTCGACCTGGCCCTGCGCCATCAGGCTGGCGGCCATCGAGTCGGTAATCAGCCGATACGGCACGCCCAGTTCACCCAGCTCCCAGGCGGTCAAACGTCCGCCCTGTAACAGCGGGCGCGTTTCATCCACCCAGACGTTCGCCACCTTTCCCTGCTGATGCGCCAGCGCAATCACCCCCAGCGCGGTGCCGACGCCCGCCGTCGCCAGGCCGCCGGTATTGCAGTGGGTCAACAGGCGGCTGCCCGGCGTCACCAGCGCGCTGCCCGCCTCGGCGATGCTGGCGCAAAGCTGTTTATCCTCTTCGATCAGGCGCAGCGCTTCCGCTTCCAGAGCCTGTGGAAAGCGCTCCTCCGCCAGCGCCAGCTTCATGCGATCCAGATTATTCATCAGGTTTACCGCCGTCGGACGCGCGGCACGCAGTGTTTCCAGCGCCTCAGATAGCGCATCGCGGGTCAGGCCGCGCTGCGCCAGCAGCGCCAGCAGCAGGCTGGCCGACAGGCCAATCAGCGGCGCGCCGCGTACCCGCAGGGCGTGAATATGGTCCACCAGCAGCGCCACATTATCCGCCGCCAGCCAGCGTTTTTCCTGCGGTAAAGCCTGCTGGTCAAGAATAAAGAGCTGATTTTCGCTTACCCGCAGGCTGGTGGTCTGTAGTGTCTGCATTTAGTTAAATCCCTGTTGCGTTGTTGTATCACATTGTGTCAGGATGAAATCCAGAAGTATAGACGTCTGAACGGCTTAATCAGAATTTTGAGGATCGAGGCAATGTCGCAATACCATACTTTCACGGCCAGCGATGCGGTGGCTTACGCCCAACAATTTGGCGGTATCGACAATCCGTCAGAACTGGTGTCCGCACAGGAAGTGGGCGACGGCAACCTCAACCTGGTGTTTAAAATTTTCGATATCAGGGGCGTGAGCCGGATTATCGTTAAGCAGGCGCTGCCCTACGTGCGCTGCGTGGGAGAATCCTGGCCGCTGACCCTTGACCGCGCGCGCCTTGAAGCACAAACCCTGGTGGCTCACTATCAGCACTGCCCGCAGCACACGGTGCGGATTGTGCATTTCGATCCCGAGCTGGCGGTGATGGTGATGGAAGATCTCTCCGATCACCGCATCTGGCGCGGGGAGCTGATCAACAACGTTTACTACCCCCAGGCCGCCAGCCAGCTGGGGGAATACCTGGCCCAGACGCTGTTCCACACCAGCGACTTTTATCTGCCTCCTCACGAGAAAAAGGCCCAGGTGGCGCAATTTATTAATCCCGAGATGTGCGAAATCACCGAGGATCTGTTCTTTAACGACCCGTATCAGGTTCACGAGCGCAACAGCTATCCAGCCGCGCTGGAAGCCGATGTCGCCGCCCTGCGCGACGATGCCCAGCTGAAGCTGGCGGTGGCCGCGCTCAAGCATCGCTTCTTCTCCCATGCCGAAGCGCTGCTGCACGGCGATATCCACAGCGGCTCGATTTTCGTCGCCGAAGGCAGCTTTAAGGCCATCGACGCCGAGTTCGGCTTTTTCGGCCCGATTGGCTTCGATATCGGCACCGCCATCGGCAACCTGCTGCTCAACTATTGCGGTCTGCCGGGGCATCTGGGCATTCGCGATGCCGCCGCCGCTCGCGAACAGCGCCTCAGCGATATCCAGCAGTTCTGGACCACCTTTGCCGAGCGTTTTCAGGCGCTGGCGGCAGAGAGATCCCGCGACGCCGCGCTGGCCTGGCCCGGCTATGCCTCCGCGTTCCTGAAGAAAGTGTGGGCCGACGCAGTGGGCTTCTGCGGCACCGAACTGATTCGCCGCAGCGTCGGGCTGTCGCACGTGGCGGATATCGATACTATCCAGGACGAAGCCATGCGCCATGAATGCCTGCGCCACGCCATCACGCTGGGTAAAGCGCTGATTGTGATTGCCGGGCGTATCGACAGCGTGGATGAGCTGATTGCGCGAATTCGCCAGTACGGTTGAATCTCCGTCCAGCCTTTCCCGGCTCGCGCTGCGCTTAGCCGGGCTACGGGCTCACCACCGTCTGCGATCCGGTAGCCCGGGTAAGGCGTTTACGCCGCGACCCGGGAAGCAACAACCCACAATCCCCTACCCCAGATACTCAATCACCGACAGCCCATCGTTATAATGCCGGTAGCCCGGACAGGCGCGTCAAGCGCCGCCTCCGGGTATTTGCCTCTTTTCCCCGGAGGCGATGCTTCGCATCTGTCCGGGCTACGGGTTCGCCACCATCTGCGATCCGGTAGCCCGGGTAAGGCGTTTACGCCGCAACCCGGGAAGGCAACAACCCACAATCCCCTACCCCAGATACTCAATCACCGACAGCCCGCCGTTATAGTCGGTGCTGTAAATAATTCCCTGCGCGTCGACGAACACGTCGCAGGACTGGATCACCCGCGGGCGACCGGGGCGGGTATCCATCATTTTCGCCGGCGCGGCGGGCACCAGCGCCCCGGTTTCCACCGGTCGATAAGGGTTGGAAATATCGTAAGCGCGAACGCCCGCGTTCTGATAAGTGGCGAAAATCAGCGTTGAGCTGACAAAGCTGCCGGGACGATTCTCATGCAGGTTATGCGGGCCAAAGTGCGCCCCTTTCGCCACGTAGTCAGCTTCGTCCGGCTGCGGGAAAGTGGCGATACTCACCGGATTCGTCGGGTCGCGAATGTCGAACAGCCAGATCAGCTTCTCGCCATCCTGCTGGTTATCCAGCACCGCCTCATCAAGCACCACCAGCAGATCCCGATCCGGGAGCGGCAGCGCGGTGTGGGTGCCGCCGCCAAACGGCGGGCTCCAGTTACGGTGGCTAATCAGCTTCGGCTGAGTGCGGTCCTGCACATCGAGCAGGGTCAGGCCGCCGTCGCGCCAGCTGCCGTAGGCGGTGTCGCCGGCGATAATCGCGTGATGCAGGGCATAGCGCTTACCTTCCGGCCACTGCGCGGTCTCCCCCGCCGCCTGGTTCATCCCCGGCAGCCACCAGCGCCCGGCGACCTCCGGCTTGCGCGGGTCGGCCAGGTCGATAGTCAGGAAAATGTAGTCGCTAAAGCCGTCAATCAGCGCGGAAACGTAGGCCCAGCGTCCGCCGACGTACCAGATTCGGTGGATACCGATGCCGTTAAGCGACAGAAAAGCGATCTCTCGCGGTTTATCCGGAGTGGAAATATCAAAAATCCGCAGCCCGGCGCTCCAGCCCCTATCCCGTACGTCGCTGACCGTCTCGCCCACCGAACGGGTGTAGTACACCTTCTCGTCGGCGAAGCGGGCATCGGCGAACAGATCCCGGGCGTTGATCACCAGCAGCAGATCATCGTGCGCCTGTAAATGGACGTTCCAGGTACCGGGCGGCGCGGCGATGTAGTTGACCGTTTGCGGATGTTTAGGGTCGCGCACATCCACCACGGAAAAGCCCTGCGAGACCATATGGCCGATATAGGCAAAACCACGATGGACCATCAGCTGAACGCCGTCCGGGCGTCCCCCCTGATCGCTATGCCCGATCAGCCGCATATTGCGGCTGTATTCTGGTGTTGGCAAAACACTCATTTGTTTTTCGCTTCCAGGGTAGCGAACCACGGGGCGATAAAGTCTTCGGTCTGGCCCCAGCCCGGGATAATTTTACCCAGCGAGGCGACGTTAACCGCCCCCGGCTGCGCCGCCAGCAGCGCCTGCGGGATCGCCGCCGCCTTAAAGTCGTAGGTCGCAGGCGTCGGTTCCCCGGCAATCTTATTGGCGATCAGGCGCACGTTGGTGGCGCCGATAAGCTTCGGATCCACCGCTACGCTCACCTTCCACGGGCTGCCGGATTCGCGCATCAGCTGCAGATCCTGATTGGAAATGTCGATGCTGTAGAGTTTGATCTCGGTGCGGCCGTTCTCTTTCAGCGCTTTATAGGCGCCCTGGCTGAACGCGTCCCAGGTTCCCCAGATGGCATCAATTTTACCTTTCGGGTATTTCGCCAGGATCGCGCCGACCTTGTTGGCGGTATCGCCCTGAACGTCGGAAGAGACCGCGCCGATGGATTCCAGCTCTTTGATGCCGGGGTTTTGTTTAAGCAGCGTCTGGTAGGCCGCCTGGCGGCGCTCCATCGGCGGGAAACCCGCGACCCACAGTTTGACGATATTGGCTTTGCCGTTGAAATCTTTCACCAGCTGGCCAAAGGAAAGCTCGGTCAGCGAAGCATCATCCTGCTGGGTGACGGTGACGCCCGGGATCTGGCCGTTTACCGCGGTATCGAAAACCGAGACTTTGATCCCGGCGTCCACCGCTTTTTTCACCAGCGCGGTGGCGTAGGGATCGCGCCCCTGAGAAAGGATAATGCCGTCGTATTTCTGGCTAATCGCCTGGTTAACGAAGTCCTGGAATTTGGCGTCATCACCGTTGCTGAGGAAGGTACTGATTTTAAAGCCGAGCTTTTTCCCCTCCTGGATCGCTCCGGAGACAAACTGAGTGGTGTTATCGTCGGAGCCCAGGTTGCGGATCACCGCAATGCGAATCGGCCCGCTGTGTTCAGCAATGGCAGCCGGAAGCGGCGTCGGGGTTTCAGCAAAGGCCGCCGCAGCGTTGAACAACCCCAGCGCGATGAGTGAAAATGTTATCTTTTTCATAGTGTTTCCTTTTTGTTACCCTAAATAATTCGAATTGCAGGACGGCGGCAAGTAAACGAATCCCGATGAGCTTACATAAGTAAGTGATTCGGGTGAGTGAACGCAGCCAACACACCTGCAATTTGAAGAATGACGGGTAAAATTTTAGATGCGGCGCTGAAAATAAGTCAGTGCGAGCGCGCCAGCCAGCACCAGCCCTTTAATAATGTCCATCGCGTAATAGGGCACCGAGAGCATCACCAGGCCGTTGGAAAGCACGCCTAAAATGACCGCCCCCACCAGCGTACCGAGCGCGTTCGGCTTACCGGAACCGGCCAGCGAGAAGCCAATCCACGCCGCCGCCACCGCATCCATCAGGTAGCCGCCGCCGGCGTTCACCTGCGATGAGCCGATGCGCGACGCCAACAGAATGCCGCCGAGCCCCGCCAGCAGAGAGGCGATGACGTACGCCGCCACTTTGTAACGGGTGATGCGCAGGCCGGAGAGGCGCGCCGCTTCCGGGTTGCCGCCGATGGCGTACATCCGCCGTCCGTGGGTGGTAAAAGAGAGCGCCAGCTGAGCGATAACGGTCACCACCAGCATAATGATCACTATCGTTGGCACCTGCCCCAGCGAACCGAACGCCGCCGGAATCGCGCCTTCCGCCATATCGCCGCTCGGCAGCACCATGTTTTCGGTGATCGACCCGCCGTAGCTGTAGGTCATCGCCACGCCCTGAATCACGAACAGGCTGGCAAGCGTCGCCAGCATGTCGGGAATACGCAGAATCACGATCAGAAACGCGTTAAACAGCCCCACTAAGGTACAGAGCGCCAGGGTGATAAGGATCGCCTCGGTGGTGCCGAAGCCGTGCCAGACGAACAGCGAAATCACCAGCGCATTGGCCAGCGAGGCGGTGGAGCCCACGGACAAATCGAAACCGCCGATGGTCAGGGATATCGATACGCCGATGGCGATCACCGTCACGATGGCGATGGAACGCAGGATGTTGATGATGTTAAACGGGTCGAGGAAGTTGTCCGACGCCAGGCCAAAAACGGCGATCAGCAGGACGACGGTCAGCAACATGCCCCATTTGTAGAGAAAATCGAAAAATCGCTGACGGCCCGATACCGTCGCGTTAACTGCCAGGGCCTTACTCACGCTGCTGCTCCTCCGGTGGAGTAATAAAGAATGTTCTCTTCCCGGGCCTCCGCGCCCGCAATTTCCGCCACGATGCGTCCGTCCCACAGCACGCAGATGCGATCGCACAGGCCGACCAGCTCGGCGAATTCGCCCGAGGCGTAAATCACCCCTTTGCCTTCCCGCGCCAGGCCGTCGATCACATTGAATAAATCCGTTTTGGCTTTGACGTCGACCCCTTTGGTCGGCTCATCGAAAATCAGGACGTTGGCGTTGCCGCGCAGCCATTTGCCTATCGCCACTTTTTGCTGATTGCCGCCGGAGAGACGGCGCAGGGTTTGCGCCGGACCCGATGTCCGAATGCCCACCCGGGCGATCACCTCTTCCGCCCAGCGCCAGGCCTGACGATGGCCAAACAGGCTCCAGCGGGAGAAGCTGCTATCGGCGCTGACCGCCAGGTTCATCGCCACCGTTTCTTCGATAAAAATGCCCTCTTTGCGCCGCTCTTCCGGCACCAGCGCCAGACCACGCGCCACCGAGTCCGCCGGGTCGCGCGGTCGCCACGGCTGGCTGTTCAGTTCGCCGCGGGTCAAACGGCTTTTGCTGGCGCCAAACAGCGCCTTACACAGCTCGGTTTTCCCGGCGCCCGCCAGTCCGGCGATCCCCAGAATCTCCCCCTTGCGCAGACGCAACGAGATATCCTGCAGCAGCCCTTCGTCGTGCAGCCCTTCAACCTGTAGCAGCACCTCATCGCTATGCGGCGGCCGCTTCGGCGGAAAGATATCGCTCAGCTCGTGCCCGAGCATCTTCTCGACGATCTGCTCGCCGCTCAGGTCGGCCATCGGCCCGCTCTCAATCAGCCGGCCGTCGCGCAGCACCGTCAGGGTGTCGCAGACCGCTTTTAATTCATGAATACGGTGCGAGATAAACACGATACCAATGCCCTGCCGCTGCAGGCGGCGAACCACCGCAAACAGGCGCTCGCTTTCGTTTTGGTCCAGCGGCGCGGTCGGTTCATCGAGGATAAGAAAGCGGCAGTGATGCGACAGCGCGCGGGCCAGCAGGATTTGCTGTTTTTCCGCCAGCGTACAGCTGTCGATGGAGCGGCGTACATCGAGGCTGACGTCAAGCTGAGCCAGCGCCTCGCGCGCCAGCTGGCGCAGCCGCCCCCAGCGGAAGGCGATCCCCGGCTCCGCCAGCCTGTCGAGCATGATGTTTTCCGCGATGCTCAGGCCCGGGACCAGCGCCACGTCAACCTCCTGCTGCACCAGATGGATCCCCAGCTGTTTGGCATCGCGCGGCGAGCGGATGCTTACCGACTGGTTGTTAATCACCACCTCGCCTTCGTAGTGGGCGTGCGTGCCGCACAGCACCGCCATGAGCGTGGACTTACCCGCGCCGTTGGCGCCGGTCAGCGCATGCACCGATCCCCCCGTCAGGGTGAAAGCCACGTTGCTGAGCGCCCGAAAGCCGGAAAAGGCCAGGCTAATATTTTGCATCTCAAGGCGATTGCCGGTCATCCCCTGCACCCTGTCGATTAATGTTCTGATTTAACGAATTTTTCATAGCTGTCCTTGACTGACAAATGCATAAAAGGCATAAGATAAAGCGAAATAATATTAGCCATCCGGATGTCCAGACATAACATCGGGTTAGCGAAACAGCACAAGGACAACATTGATGAGTCACAGCGATATCCGCGTGGTCCCCGGCCCCGCCAACTACTATTCCCATCCCGGCAGCCTTGCCCGGCTGCAGGATTTTTACAGCGAAGAACAGCTTTCACGCGCGGTGTGGGTTTACGGCGAGCGGGCTATCGCGGGCGCGCAGGCTTTCCTGCCGGCAGCGTTTAACGCGCCTGGCGCCAAAAAAATATTATTTAAAGGCCACTGCAGCGAAAGCGACGTCAGCGAGCTGGCCCGCGCATCCGGCGACGATCGATCGGTGGTGATTGGCGTGGGCGGCGGCGCGCTGCTCGATACCGCGAAGGCGCTGGCCCGTCGCCTCGGCCTGCCGGTGGTGGCCATCCCCACCATCGCCGCCACCTGCGCGGCGTGGACGCCGCTGTCGGTGTGGTATAACGATGCCGGTCAGGCGCTGCAGTTTGAAATCTTCGACGACGCCAACTTTCTGGTGCTGGTGGAGCCGCACATTATTCTTAACGCGCCGGCGGAATATCTGCTGGCGGGCATCGGCGATACGCTGGCGAAATGGTATGAAGCGGTGGTGCTGGCTCCGCAGCCGGAGACGCTGCCGCTCACCGTGCGCCTGGGTATCAACGGCGCGCTGGCGATCCGCGATGTTCTGCTGGAAAGCAGCGAAACCGCGCTGGCCGACCAGCAGCGCGGCGAGCTGACCCAGGCGTTTCGAGACGTGGTGGATGCGGTTATCGCCGGCGGCGGTATGGTCGGCGGGCTGGGCGAGCGCTATACCCGCGTCGCCGCCGCCCACGCGGTGCACAACGGGCTGACGGTACTGCCGCAGACCGAGAAGTATCTTCACGGGACCAAAGTCGCCTACGGCATTCTGGTCCAGAGCGCCCTGCTCGGCCAGGACGACGTGCTGGCGCAGCTGGTGCAGGCGTACCGGCGCTTTAATCTGCCGACTACGCTGGCGGCGCTGGAGGTGGACATCAACAACCGCGAACAGCTGGATAAGGTGATTGCCCATACCCTGCGCCCGGTGGAGTCCATCCATTTTCTGCCGGTTGAACTGAACGCCGAAACCCTGCGCGCGGCGTTTGAGAAGGTCGAACGTTTCGCCGGTTAATCCCCCGTTTTATTCGCCTCTGCCGCCCGGCGGAGGCGCTTTCGAGCCGCCTCGCAAAGCCGATGTTTCTGCCTTCGCCAGAAGACGATTCTGCGTTAGGGTACCCTCATAAGAAAATAACAAACTTATCTTATAAACTTATTATTTTCTTATGTTCAACTGAGGTGTACAGTGGAGGTACATAGCATGCTCATCTGGTCAAAAGTGGCAAAAAAGGAACCGGCAAATATCGATTATCGCTATCAGCAGAGAATCAAAAGCAGGCTAGCTGATTTAGGTGACCGTACGGCTCCTCGGCCCGATGTCAGAAAGTTATCTAAACCAGAGAATCATTACCGTCTTCGGGTAGGGGATTATCGGGTCATTTTCACACGTCAGGGGCTGACGCTGAGCGACCTGTTTATCGTGTCCGTTAAGCGCAGAACCTCAACAACCTATTTGCATGAGGAGAATATGCCATATGGCTGTTCAGATAATTAAGGATGATGAAGGGAAAGCGCAGTACGCGGTGATCCCCTACGACGAATACTTCCAGATGTGTTTGCAGCTAGCCGAGCTGGATGATGAAACGGAAGCCGATCTTGAAGATATTCCGGTAGAACACGATATCTACGACAACGTGATGCTGCCGGGTGACGTCTGCGACATCATGGATAAAGAGAAAGTCAGCCTGCAGGCGGCCTGGCGCATTTTGCGCGGCCTGTCGCAGCAGGAGGTGGCCAATAAGCTCGGGATTAGCCAGTCGGCGGTATCCCAGCTAGAAGCTATCGATTCCCGCCCGCAAAAGCGCACCCGCGAAAAGCTGGCGGCAATATACGGCTGCACCCAGGAGCAGATCAGCCTGTATCTGCCGAAAGAGGGTTAACAGCACTTCGCGCCGCCTTTACCGCCGTAGCGCGCGTCCTGACGCTCGCGAAAAAACTCTTCATAGGTCATCGGCGTTTGTTCCGGATGGGTCGCGCGGATGTGCTCCACGTAGTTGTCGTAATCCGGGACGCCGATCATCATTTTCGCCGCCTGGCCTAAATATTTTCCGGCTTTCGAAAGGGTATCAAACATTTTCAACTCCCATCATCGCCCCCCTTCTCGCAAAAGAGGGCGATAACGTCATGGCTTAGTGGGCGCGTTTCGCCTGGGTCACCAGGCTATCAGCATCAGCAGGCATCGCCTGGTAAGGGGTCTCTTTCGCCGTCGGTTTGTCCTCTTTCAGCGCCGCCAGCGCGGTCTTAATCGAGAACAGCGCCAGCACGACCACCACCACCATAAAGAAGATGGTCAGCCCGGCATCCAGACGGTTGTTAAACACCAGCTGCGCCAGCTGCGACTCGGTGTACTGCGGCGGAATATTGCCGCTGTCAATCATCGCCTGGAACTTGTTGGCAATCGCCAGGAAGCCCACTTTGGTATCGGTGCTGAACGACTTCTGCCAGCCCGCGGTCAGGGTACAGATCAGCAGCCAGGAGGTCGGCAGCAGCGCGACCCAGGCATAGCGCTGGCGCTTCATCTTAAACAGTACCACCGCGCAGAGCATCAGCGCCATCCCCGCCAGCATCTGGTTGGCAATACCAAACAGCGGCCACAGCGTGTTGATGCCGCCAAGCGGGTCAACCACGCCCTGATGCAGGAAGTAGCCCCACGCCAGCACGCACAGCGCCGTGGCGAGAAGGTTCGCCGGCAGCGAGCTGGTTTGCTTCAGGCCCGGGCTAATCACCCCGAGCAGATCCTGCAGCATAAAGCGCGCCGCGCGCGTGCCGGCATCCACCGCGGTCAGGATAAACAGCGCCTCGAACAGAATCGCGAAGTGATACCAGAAGGAGACGTCCATCAGGCCGCCCAGCGAACCGTGCAGAATATAGGCCATGCCCACCGCCAGCGTCGGCGCGCCGCCCGCACGGGAGATAATCGACTGTTCCCCCACTTCGTTCGCAATCTGATTAAGCGTATCCGGGGTTACGGTAAAGCCCCAGCTGCTCACCACCTGCGCCGCCGACGCTACCACATCGGTCACGCCCGCCGGGGCCAGCACCGCCATTGGGCTGTTCATCGCGAAGTAGACGCCCGGGTCGATAATACAGGCCGCCACCAGCGCCATAATCGCCACGAAGGACTCCATCAGCATGCCGCCGTAGCCGATAAAGCAGGCCTGGCCTTCATTAGCCAGCATCTTCGGCGTCGTGCCGGAGGCAATCAGGGCATGGAAGCCGGAAACCGCGCCGCAGGCGATGGTGATAAACAGGAACGGGAACAGGCTGCCGCTCCATACTGGCCCGGTGCCATCGATAAATTTGGTCAGCGCCGGCATCGTCAGCGTCGGACGCATAATCAGAATACCAATCGCCAGACCGACGATGGTGCCGATTTTCAGGAAGGTGGAGAGGTAGTCGCGAGGCGCCAGCAGCAGCCAGACCGGCAGCACCGCGGCGATAAACCCGTAGCCCACCAGAATCCAGGTGAGCTGTACGCCGGTGTAGTCAAACCACGGCGCCCAGGTCGGGCTTTCCGCCACCCAGCCGCCGGAAATGATGGCGAACACCAGCATCACCAGGCCAATCACCGACACCTCGCCAATGCGCCCGGGGCGCAGATAGCGAATATAGATCCCCATGAAAATCGCCAGCGGGATGGTAAAGGCCACGGTGTAAGTCCCCCACGGGCTGTGGGTCAGCGCTTTCACCACGATCATCGCCAGTACCGCGAGGATAATCACCATGATCATAAAGCAGGCTACCAGCGCCAGTACGCCGGCGGTCGGGCCCATCTCCTCTTTCACCAGCTCGCCGAGCGAACGTCCGTCGCGACGGGTGGAGACGAACAGCACCATAAAGTCCTGTACCGCTCCGGCCAGCACCACGCCCGCGAGGATCCAGATCATTCCCGGCAGATAGCCCATCTGCGCCGCCAGCACCGGACCAACCAGCGGCCCCGCGCCGGCAATGGCCGCAAAATGGTGACCGAACAGCACTTTCTTATCGGTTGGAACGTAGTCGAGGCCGTCGTTGTGACGCACCGCCGGAGTCATGCGCGTCGGGTCGACCGCCAGCACGTTTTTAGCGATATACAGGCCGTAAAAGCGATAGGCGATCAGATAGACGCAGACTGCCGCGACGACAATCCACAGCGCGTTAATCTGTTCACCCCGGTTTAGCGCGATATAGCCCAGGGCAAAGGCTCCGATAACGGAGAGCAGTGTCCAGATGAGGTATTTCCCTGAATTATTCATCATTGTGTTCCACAGGTAGGGTAATCAGGATGTTACAAGTTGTTTCTAGAACACAATGGAAGTTTTAACAACTTTGAAACGTTGCAGATGTCGCCTGACGGCAAGGATTTATCTCACATTGCAAGCGAGATCACTTCTGGCAGGAAAATGGATGAAAACGGGGAGGGATAATCTGTCACTGCATCGCATCCTGTTTCCCCGGAGGCGGCGCTTGACGCGCCTGTCCGGGCTACCGGTCCGCAGACGATGGTGAACCCGTAGCCCGGGTAAGCGCAGCGCGACCCGGGAACAGGCTATGCCTCAGCCGAGGACAGCCGTGCCCAGACGGCAGGTGCAGCAGCGTCGTCCCCGCTCGTCGAACACCGCAATTTCCCAGCTCTGGCCCTGACGCCCCAGGTGCAGCGCCCGGCATTCGCCGCGGACTTTGCCGCTGGAGACCGCCCGGTGATGGGTGGCATTGAGCTCGGTCCCCACTACGCACTGCCCCTCTTCGGTCATCAGCCACCCGGCCATCGAGCCCAGGGTTTCCGCCAGCGCCGCGGAGGCGCCGCCGTGCAGCAGCCCGAACGGCTGATGGGTTCGCGCGTCGACCGGCATTTCCGCTTCCAGCAAGCCCTCCTCAAGCCGGGTATAAACGATGCCCAGATGCGCCACCATCGTATTGACGCTGGTCGCGTTGAGTTCATCCAGCGTCAGCTGACGTTTCCAGGCCATTTATGCCCCCAGCGTCGAGCCGCCGTCCACCACGATATCCTGCAGCGTGATATGGCTGGCGTGGTCGGAGGCGAGGAACAGAATGGTATTGGCAATCTCCTGCGGGCGGGCGATTTTACCCAGCGGAATGCCCAGCTTAAACTGCTCACCGAAGCCGCGAATGCGCTGCTGCTCAGCGTCATCGCTCACCCACAGCGTCCGCTGCATATCGGTATCGGTAGAGCCAGGAGAAACCAGATTACAGCGTACGCCGCTGCCCGCCAGCTCCAGCCCGACGGTCAGCGCCAGGCTCTTCAGCGCCGCCTTTGATGCGCCGTAGGCGCTCATGCCAATGCGCGGCGTATGCGCAGCGTCGGACGCCACGGTCACAATCGCCCCGCCTTTTTGGCGGCGGAACTGCGCCATCGTCTGCTGGAACAGGTTAAACGCCCCGCCAACGTTAACGGCAAAGGTCTGCTGCCAGTCTTCCTGGCTCAGCGCATCGGTCGCCCCCATCCGCAAAATACCGGCGGCATTGACCAGCACATCCAGCCGCGCGATCCCTGCCAGCAGGCGGCCGCACGTCTGCGCCACCTGCTGCGCGTCGGCAACGTCCAGCGTCTCGGTGGCGAACGGGTAGCTTTCGCCGTCGAACGCCAAATCAAACCCGGTTACCTGCGCGCCGGCCTCAACGAACGCCAGGGCGGTGGCGTAGCCGATCCCCTTGCCCGCGCCGGTGATCCACACGGTCCGGCCGTGAAAATCGAGCCCGTTCATTATTTCACCTCGCGGGAAAGCAGCGCCCACCAGGCATCAATGGTCGGATTTTTCGCCAGCACCACGAAGTCGATATCGCCGTGCACTTTACGCCAGCGGGCGGCGAGCGCCATCATGCGTACCGAATCCAGGCCGTAGTCGATCAGGTTTTCGTCATCCATCGGTTCGTCGGATTCATCCAGCAGCGGCAGCACCAGCGCCCGCAGCGCCGCTTTCGATGCCGGCAGCGGCAGCAGCTCTTCGGTCATCACCACTCGACCGGAGCGACCCGCCACGTAGTTGAGCGCCATCAGGTGCTCCTCGCGGCTGAAATCGGCCAGCGCGTCGGCAACGAAGAACGGCTTAATATCGCGCATAAACGCATCGGTCGCAGTGGTCATGCAGCCGATATGGGCATATACGCCGGTGATGATTAGCTGATCGCGCCCCGCCTCTTTCAGCATCTCCTCCAGCGGCGAGCGATGAAACGCGCTGTAGCGCCACTTCACCAGCACGGTGTCGTTGTCGTCCGGCGCAAGCGCGGCAATCACCTGCTGCTGTTCCGGCGAACGGGTCAGGCCCGGCCCCCACATGTCGTTCAGCAGCGCGCGGTCTTCATCGCTCTGCTCTTTCGGCTGGGCGGTGTAAAAAACCGGAATATGGTTCTGTTTGCAGAACTCGCGCAGGGCGGCGATGTTGGCCACCACTTTCTCCATCATCGCGCTGTTTTCGCCCCAGAAGTTAAGGAAATACTCCTGCATATCGTGGATCAACAGCGCGGCACGGGACGGCTCAAATGCCCAGTTCACTTTGTTCGCCGGGATATCGCTGGCTTCCGGCAGCGCGTAAGCCTGTAATTTTGGGATTGCCATTCTGTCTTCTCCTTCAGCCCAGCTTGCGTTCAGCCAGCCACTGACGTAATTGTTTTTTATCGACTTTGCCCACCGGCGTCAGCGGCAGCGCATCAACGCACTCCACGCGGTCCGGCAGTTTAAATTCTGCGACCCCTTGTTCCCGCAGGAAGCGGCGTACCGCCACCGCGCGCAGAGGCTCTTTTACCACCAGATATGCGCAGCTCTTTTCCCCCAGCAGGCTATCTTCCATGCTGACCAGCGCGACGTGGATCACCGCCGGATGGCGCAGCAGCAGGTTTTCGATCTCTTCCGCCGCGATCTTCTCGCCGCCGCGGTTGATCTGATCTTTTTCCCGCCCCTGCACGGTGATATAGCCATCTTCATCGATCGAGATCAGATCGCCAGAGCAGTAGAAACCATCGGCATCAAAGGCCTCGGCATTATGCTGCGGGCTCTTGTAGTACCCGCGGAAGGTATAAGGGCCACGGGTCATCAGGCGCCCGACTTCGCCGCGCGGCAGCGGATTACCCTGCGCATCGGCCACCCACACTTCGTCATCAGGACACATCGGGCAGCCCTGGGTATTGATAATGCGCTCGGGGCTGTCGTTGAGGCGGGTATAGTTCACCAGCCCCTCCGCCATGCCGAAGACCTGCTGGAGCTGACAGCCGATTTCCGCCGGAATACGCGCGGCGAGGGTCGCGGACAGGCGCGCCCCACCTACCTGCAGCAGCCGCAGCGACTGCAGACGGGCATTGCTGCCGGACTCATAGATCTCCTGTAACCACAGGCTTACCGCCGGCGGAACCAGCGAGGTCAGGTTAATCTGGTGCTTTTCGATCAGCGGGAAACAGAGGGTGGCGCTCGGGTCGTGCGCCAGCACCACCACGCCGCCGGCGAGGAAGACGCCGAGTGAACCCGGCGAGCTCATCGCGTAGTTGTGGGCGGCGGGAAGCGCGTTCAGATAGCGCGTTTCGGCGCTTACGCCGCACAGCTGGTTGCTGCGGCGAATGCTGTATTCGTAGTCGTTATGAGTACGCGGAATGAGCTTCGGCGTACCGGTGCTGCCGCCGGAGAGCTGGAAAAAGGCCACTTCGTCAGCGGGCGTCGGATGCGCGACGAAATTATCGTCAGGCCGCGCGATGGCCGCCGCCAGGCTGCGTTCGCCGCCGTCGTTCAGCAGCAGGGCCACGCGTACCGACGCATGCTGGGCGACAAAAGCGTTAAGAAAATCATCATCGGCAAACAGCGCGTGTTCGCGGTCGGCAATCAGCAAAGCGGGTTCAATCTGCGCGGCGTAGGCGTTCAGCTCGCTACGCTGGTGGCTGAACAGCGCGTTGACCGGCGCAACGCCGATACGCAGCAGCGCGAAGAAGGTGATATAAAATTCCGCAACGTTGCCCAGCTGCACCAGCGCCGTTTCGCCGCGCTTCAGGCCCTGACGCTGCAGCGAGGAGGCGAGGTTATCCACCAGGCGGTTGAATTCACGGTAGCTGTAGCTTTTGTCGCCGTCGATAATCGCGGGAGCGTCGTTTTCCGCATGACGGGTAATCAGATGGGTTAGCGGCAGATCCTGCCAGTAACCTTTTTGCCGATAGCGGGCCGCAAACTCTTCCGGCCAGCGGGTAAATTCGATCATCATAGTCCCTTATTGCAAGCCGAATACGTTCAGCATGGTGGTCAGTTTGACGCCGGTTTCGCGCCACTCGCCTAGCGGCGAAGAGGCCGGGACGATACCTGCGCCAGCAAATAGCCGCAGGGTGCGCTGCTGCAGGCGCGCGCAGCGGATGGTCACCACCCACTCGCCGTTGCCTTCATCATCGCACCAGCCGACGATGCCGCCGAACAGCTGACGGTCGAACGGCTCCAGTTCGTTAATCAGGCGTTTCGCCGCCTGATGCGGGAAGCCGCTCAGCGCCGGCGTCGGGTGCAGCAGGCAGGCCAGCGACATGGCGTTCTCATTTGCCAGCGCGGTGCCCTGAATCTGCGTCGCCAGATGCCACAGGGTCGGCGTGGTGATCAGCTGCGGAGAGTCCGGCAGGGAGAGTTCGCTGCTGCGCGGCGCTAATACGGCCTTCATCGCCTGGGTCACCAGCTCATGTTCGTGGCGGTCTTTTTCCGATGCCAACAGCCTGTGCCCCGCTTCGCGGTCCAGCACATCGTCCGGCTGGCGACGGGCCGAACCGGCCAGCGGCAGAGAGCTGAAATGCGCGCCTTCTTTACGCAGCAGCAGCTCCGGGCTGGCGCCCAGCAGCACGCCGCCGTCCGAGAGCGGCACGTGGAAGTTATAGCTGGCCGGGTTCTGGGCGATCAGGCGCTCGAGCAGCGCCCCGCTATCAACCCGTTCGCGGGTGGTGATATCAATCAGGCGCGAGAGGACCACTTTGTCCACTTCCGGCGTCGCGGTGAGGGCCGCCGCGCGCGCCACCATCGCCATGAAGGTGTCCTGTTCGGGGATCTCCCGGCGCTGCACCACGTCCATCGGCTGTTGCCCGGACGCATAGCGCGCGGAGTGCTGCTTTTCAGTGCGGGAGAACGCTGTCCAGCTCGCGGGGATAAACAGCTCGGAAGGCTCACTGGTATCGAACGGAATGGCGCCGACCATCACAGGCTTTGCGATCCCGGCAGCCCGCGCCGCTTTAAACGAGGCCGCTATTTTTTGCTGAAACTCCCCGTCCGGATTATCGCCGTCGGCGGCCGGATGAGAGAATCGGCTAAAGCAGCCAGCGGTGGTGAAGCTGCGGTACGGCGACATAAAGAAGAAGCTTTCCGGCGGCAGAGTCATTTTTTTCTCCCGTACTTCCTCAGCCAAAGACGTTTCCATATCATCCTCCAAAAACGATAAAGATATTACGAATAATTATCATTTATATTTTGGTTGGGTAACCTAAAAGGTATTGCGCGCTATGTCAACCGTACAGGTAGCATGTTGTGCGACTTAAGCTTGCATCGACGCCGCTCACAGCTGAAAATGAGAAGCATTTATCACTACTTAACCAGGATGCGAATACGTGAATTTCTCCACCTTTTGCCGCCGTACCCTCCTCGCCAGCGGCCTGGCGATTTTCGGAATTAGCTCAGCGCTGGCGGCAGACTGGCCGCGTCAGATAACCGACAGCCGGGGACCCCATACGCTGGAAAGCCAGCCGCTGCGCATTGTTTCCACCAGCGTGACGCTGACCGGCTCGCTGCTGGCGATTGACGCGCCGGTGGTGGCCAGCGGGGCCACGACGCCCAATAACCGCGTCGCCGACGGTCAGGGATTTTTACGCCAGTGGAGCGATGTGGCGAAAGCGCGCAAGCTGTCGCGCCTCTATATTGGCGAACCGAGCGCTGAGGCCGTCGCGGCGCAAATGCCGGATCTCATTCTGATTAGCGCCACCGGCGGCGATTCGGCGATGATGCTCTACGACCAGCTTTCCACCATCGCCCCGACGCTTATCATTAACTACGATGATAAAAGCTGGCAGGCCCTGCTGACCCAACTGGGGGAGATTACCGGCCACGAAAAACAGGCGGCGGAGAGAATCGCGGAGTTTGATAAAAAGCTGGCGGCGCTGAAAGAGAAAATGAAGCTGCCGCCGCAGCCGGTCACCGCGCTGGTCTACACCGCCGCGGCCCATAGCGCCAATATCTGGACCAAAGAATCCGCTCAGGGACAGCTGCTCGAGCAGCTGGGCTTTACCCTCGCCGACCTGCCCGGCGGGCTGCATGCCAGCCAGAGCCAGGGAAAACGGCATGATATCGTGCAGCTGGGCGGGGAAAACTTAGCCGCCGGACTTAACGGCCAGAGCCTGTTCCTGTTTGCCGGCGACCAAAAGGACGCCGACGCGATTAACGCTAACCCGCTGCTGGCGCATCTGCCCGCCGTTGAAGGCAAACGCGTTTATCCGCTGGGGACGGAAACCTTCCGCCTGGATTACTACAGCGCCGTACTGGTGCTGCAGCGCTTAGCGGCCCTCTTTGCGTAAGCCACGCTTCCCGGCGCCGGTCGCCGGGATCTCATCGCGCCTCATTTCATATATCATCGCGTTGTTATAACAGGCTTTTTCACCGTTTAACGCCCTATCACCCTCATCGCCCATCAGCCGAAATATCATCGTTTCAGTTGTTATTTTGTGATTAGCCCCGGCCGCCGCGTTGCCCGATTATCTGCCCCACACCGCTTGAGGTGGTCATTCAACACAGAAGGAAATTAACGTGGCAACGAGCAAATTGATTAAGGGCGATACGCTGACCGAAACCAGCAACGCCGCAGACGGCTTTAACCCGGCAACAGAAGTGAGCGCATACAGCTATACCTCCGCTCGCGTCGCTAAACCGGTCTATAACAAATACAAAGCCTCCACCACCAAACCCAAAGTCTTCGGCTACTACACCGACTGGTCACAGTATGATGGTCGTCTGCAGGGCGATAATTCAAAAGATAACCGCGGTCGCGGCTACGACCTGACCAACGTTTCTCCTACCGCCTACGACAAAATCATCGTCGGTTTCGTCGGCGTGACCGGCTTCCACAAAGTAGACAACCTGTGGCGCGACGTGGTTGCCGAAGGTGCCGATCAGTGCGGAAAAGTGAAGTACGAGCCCACCTTCCTCGACCCGTGGGGCGACTTCCAGTCTTACGTTAACGTTGGCCACACCGTCAGCGGCTGGGATGTCGATCCGAAGACCGTGACCCAGAGTAATACTAAAGGCCTGCTCGGCGGCCTGCGCGATCTGCAGGCCAAAGCGAAGCAGCAGGGCCACGACCTGGTGCTGTCCATGAGCATCGGCGGCTGGAGTATGAGTAACGGTTTCCATGAAACCGCCGCGTCTGACGCCTCGCGTAAGGTCTTTGCCAAAGGCGTGGTAAAACTGTTCAAGCAGTTCCCGATGTTCAGCGAAGTGGACATTGACTGGGAATATCCGAATGCCGAAGGCGCTGGCAACCCGTACGGCCCGGAAGACGGCGAGAACTACGCCCTGCTGATTGGCGAACTGCGTAAGCAGCTGGACGCCGCAGGCCTGAGCAACGTCAAAATCTCCATTGCCAGCTCGGCGGTGGTCAAGACGCTCGGCTACTCTAACGTCAATGCGCTGCTGGAAGCGGGCCTGTACGGTATCAACGTGATGACATATGACTTCTTCGGTACCCCGTGGGCGGAGAGCGTGACCCACCACACCAACCTGAAGGCGCTGGAAGAAGGCGGCTGGGGAGTGGATACCGTTGTCGGCCATCTGCTGTCCGAAGGCTTCCCGGCAGAGCGAATCAACATTGGTTACGCTGCCTACACCCGTAACGGGCGCAACGCGGAGCTGGAATCCCTGTCCCCGCTGAAAGGCACCTATAGCCCGGGCACCGGCACCACCGTAGGCTCCTTCGAATCGGGTACCACCGAATGGTACGACATCATTTATAACTACCTGGATCTGGAAAACCAGAAAGGCCGTAACGGCTTCAACGTCTACACCGACAAGGTTGCCGACGCGGACTACCTCTACAACCCTGACAGCAAACTGTTCATGTCCCTGGATACGCCGCGCACGGTGAAAGCCAAGGGCGAATACGCCGCCAGCCTCGGCCTGGGCGCGCTGTTCACCTGGACAATCGACCAGGACAACGGCGTGCTGGTTAACGCCGCCCGTGAAGGTCTGGGCTATGAAATAGCGTCTGAAGTTATCGATATGGAGCCGTTCTATTTCGAAGGCATCAACGTCGACCCGGCGGATGAACCGGCTGAACCGGAGGAAGAGGAGGAGGATACCGTCCAGCCTGAACCGTCGGTAAACCATGCGCCGAAAGCCGCTATCGAACTGATGGTGGTAGGCGGCTCCCGCGTGCGCCTTTCCGGCGAAAAATCTTCTGATGAAGATAACGACGAGTTGACCTTTAGCTGGGGCGTGCCCGCGGCGATCAACGTCGCCGATAAAACCGCGGCGGTCATTGAGTTCGATGTGCCGAAAGTGGCTGCGGATACCGAGTATACCTTCACCCTGTTCGTGCGCGATACCTGGGGTGAACCGTCAACGCAGCAGCGCTTTGTGCTCTCCGTCGTCGCCGCGACTCAGACCGATGATACCGAGGACGAGCCGGCAGACGACCAGGATCGCACCGATGATACGCCTCAACCGGCAGATGATGATGCTGTTCCTTCTGACGAAACCACGCCTTACCCGCTGTGGAATGCCAGCACCGTCTATGGCAGCAACTGGGGCAGCTTTGAAATCGTGAGCTGGAAAGGCCATAACTACCAGGTGAAATGGTGGTCTCAGGGCAACCAGCCGGATCTGAACTGCGGTCAGTTCCAGGTCTGGAGCGATCTCGGCGCGTACTAAGCGTAAATCGTCACTGACGAGTGATAGCCAGCCCCGGAGCAATCCGGGGCTTTTTATTATCGCTCTTTTCGGTTTTCCCGGTGGCGCTACCGGGCAACTGCAGATCGGTAGCCTGGGTTGCTCCGGGATGAATGCATCGGTGCGGCTTCTTCCCGGGTTGCGCTGCGCTTACCCGGGCTACGGGTCCACCGCCGTCTGCGGGCCGGTAGCCCGG